>DVKA01000211.1 GCA_018716365.1 Candidatus Caccocola faecipullorum | reverse complement strand
GGCTTGGAGTTGCGATGGCAAGTATGAATATTCCGGCAGTCGTAGATTTTGTAGACTGTGATCCAATCAATGTAATAAAAACTGGAGATTGGGTACGGATCGACGGAGCGACCGGTACGGTAACAGTCGCCAAAGAGCCTGATTAAGCCTATTATATTTAGATATAAAGGCTATTTATATATAGCCCTTATATCATCTTATCTCCTGAACTTCACGACCGTGACGCCGTAGCCGCCTTCGCCGGGGCCGCCTAGGTTGTGTTCGGCTACGTAGGGCAGGCGTTTGCAGAGTTCCTGCACTTCGCGGCGCAGGATGCCCTGTCCGCGGCCGTGGATGACCGTCACGACGTCGTAGCCGGCGCAGTACGCTTGGTCGAGGTACTGTTCGACCATCGGCATCGCCTCGTCTATCGTCATGCCGCGCACCATTATCGACGAGGGCACGCCGACGGGGCGGCTGACTTTTATCTGAACCGTGGACTGGGGCTGCGGGCTTTTGCGCGCGAGGACTTTCAGCTTGGCAAGCGGGACTTCCATTTCAGCTATGCCCGCGCGGATGCGCGCTTTTTTGCCGCTTACTTCGATTACCGTCGCGCTTTTGCTCGTGCCTATGAGCTGCACCGTGTCGCCCGCTTTCAGCTCGTGTCCGGTCGCGACTACCGATTCCGCCGTTTCTTTCTTTTCTTCGCGCTTTATAGCGGATTTTTCGATTTTCTGGAAGTGGCTGCGCTTTTTCTCAAGTTCGCGGCGTGCCTGCGACTCGGCCTCGGCGTTCTCCATGTTCTTGATGAGGGCGCGCGCAGAATCCTCTGCGTTGCGCACTATCGAGAGCGCCTTTTTGTCGGCCTTCGCTATGAGCGCGTCGCGTTTTTCCTCGATGGCCTTTATCTTCGCCTCGTAGTCTTTTTCGAGCGCGGCGAGCTTCTGACGCGAGCGTTCCACCTCGCGCGATTCGCGTTCGAGCGCGGCGCGCTTTTCGTGAAGTTCGCCTATGAGGTCTTCCATCGAGACTTCGCGGCCGTTTATCGCCTCTTCGGCCCGGCGGATTATCTGTTTTTTCATTCCGAGTTTGCCAGCGATGAGCAGCGCGTTGCTACGCCCCGGGATGCCGATGAGGATTCTGTATGTTGGAGAAAGCGTCGAGCTGTCGAATTCCACGCTCGCGGTCTCTACTCCCTCGGCTGCGAGTGCATAGCGTTTTATCGGATTGTGGTGCGTCGTCGCGAGGACGAGAGAGCCGCGTTCGCGCAGCCAGTCGAGCAGCGCGATGCCGAGCGCGGCGCCCTCCTCGGGGTCAGTTCCCGCGCCGAGTTCGTCCATCATGACGACGGAGCGCTGCGTGACCTTGTCGAGTATCTGCGTGACGTGCGTGATGTGCGCGCTGAATGTCGAAAGGCTCTGCTCTATGCTCTGCTCGTCGCCGATGTCTGCGAACAGTTCTCCTATGTCGCCGAGCACGGAGCCTTCGCCCGCGGGCACGGGGAAGCCGAGCCAGCCGAAGTATATGCAGACGCCCGCCGTTTTGAGCGCGACGGTCTTGCCGCCGGTGTTCGGCCCCGTTATGACGAGTATGCGGAATTTGCCGCCGCATCTTATGTCTATCGGGACTGACTTCTCTCCGAGCAGCGGGTGGCGCGCGCGCACAAAGGAGAACTCCGTGCGCTTAGATAGGTCCGGCATGCGCCATTTGTAGAGACGCGTCATTTCTGAGAGCGCATAGAAGAGGTCCACAGTGCCGAGGACGTTCTCCGTGTCGAGTATGCCTTTTTTGCGTTTTATGAGCCGCGCGGTGAATTCACGGAATATGCGCGTCTCTTCGAGCATCTCTTCGCCGTAGAGCCGGCTGTATTCGTTGTTGAGGCTCATCAGCGAGTGCGGCTCCATGTAGACGCTGCTGCCGGAGCCGGAGCGTTCTATGACGGCGCCCGGGAACTGCGAGATGGCGTCCTGCCGCACGAGGAAGGCGTGTCGTCCGTTTCGCAGCGTCAGGACGCGCTCCTGAAGCATCGAGGCTATGGATGGGTCGCTCAGCAGCGCGTGGCCTTTGCGGCGCAGCGTGTCTTTCAGCGCGCGCATCTCGCGGCGCACTGAAGAGAGCTTCTCCGAGGCGTAGTCGTAGAGATGGCCCTCGTCGTCTATGACCGAGAGCATCTCCGTCTCCTCGGCGAAGTCGCGCATATTGCGCAGAAGTATCGCAAAGGACGGGTATTCGTCGCGCGCTTCGGCCAGCGTCTCGCGCATACGGCCTGCGAGCGTGAGCAGAAGCCTTATCTTGACGAGTTCCTCGCCGGACAGAAGCCCGTTCTCTTCCGCAAATTCGAGCATGAAGGCTACCGACACAAGGCCGTCCGTCCACGGCAGCTCGCCCTTGCGGCCGCGGTACCTCTCCACATCTTCGAAGAGTCCGCGCCGTTTCGCCAGTTCGCCCAAATCGGCGGCCGGCGCGATGTTTTCAGCGACGAGCGCGCCTATCTCGCTGCGGCAGCGGCGCGAGACAAGCGCGGTTATCTTTGATATTTCAAGGCTGTTGAATGCTGATTTTTCGATATACATGTCGTTAGGTGAGAAAATGTTTTCCGCGAAAATTTTATGCAGCTTTATACGCCGCTAGCTCCGCCCTCATGCGTCGGAAGCTCTTCGCCGACGGGCGGAAGTTCGTTCGGTTCGCCGCCTCCGCCGTAATTTTCATCGTTGTAGTAATCGTAGCCGTCCGGCCACGAGCCGCCGTCGCGGTAGGGGCGCAGTATCTCTTCAAGCGTGCCGTCGGGCAGCGTCGTGTCGTCCGGCACAAGGCCGAGGCCGATCAGCGCCGAGCGGAACTGAGGCCAGCTCCGCCCCGCGTAGCGCAGAACGTCGCTGTCCGACATCCACGAGGGATTCGCAACCGGCGCGAGAAGAATGCCCGCCGTCATTATCGCGTATATCGCGATGAAGGTTTTGACGACGCCGGAGAAGAGGCCGAGCAGCTTGTCGATGCCGCCGAGGCTGACGGCTTTTATTATGCCCCTAAGCACCATGCGCACGACGGAGGCCGCCATAGCTATCGTGAGCCATATAACGACGCCCGCGACCGCCTGCGCGGCGTATGGATTTATCCCCATCGTCCCCGCGATGAAGCGTCCAAACGCGCCGGAGAACTGGAACGCACAGTAGAACGAGGCGAGGAAGCCTACGAGCGCGACGACCTCGCCGACGAAGCCGCGGCAGAGTCCGCGCAGGATGAAATATGCTCCAAGGACTACGAAGAATATGTCCCAGCAGCTGAATCCGGCGATGCTCAATTTTTATCTCTCTCCCCGCCGAATTCCGCGCACAGGCCGCCGACCCGCTCTTCCACGTCTTCAAGACGGAAGGCGAGAGACATCAGCGCCAGGACGAGGCGTTCGTCCTGGCTCAGATTAGGCGGAAAGCTCGCTACAAGCGAACTGACGCCCTCCGCTATACGGCAAAAGCGCGCCGGTTCCAGCTTCGTGGCAAGCGTATATTTCTGCCGCCCGACCCAGAAGGAGTACCTTCCGTCGCCGAGCGATTTAATTTCGTTAAGTTCGTCCATCTGGGCGCGGCCTGCGGCCTATCGGAACTAGTGTTCCTCCGCGGGAGTCTCTTTCGGCTGAGAGGCAAGGCGTCCCATGCGTCCGAGCAGGCTGTCGAGCGTGTTGCCGATCTCGTCCTTTTCGGCCTTCGCAGCCGCAGCTGCCTTCTCCGCGTCTTCCTGCAGCTGGAGTATTTCAAGGTCGCGGTCTTCGATGACGCCCTTCAGCTCGGCGTTCTCGCGGCGCAGAGCATCGTTGTCGTTCTTCATCTCTGTAAGTATCGCTTCGAGGCGGTCGAGCGCCTCGTTGAATTTCTCAAACTGTTCCATCATTGCAAAACACCTCCGTGTTCTTATCGCCGGTACGGCGTGCGGGGAAGGCATCAGCCCTCCCCGCATAAGTCTAGCAGACTATTGCGCTCCGCGCACGTCTCCGCCGAATTTTTTGTTTATCTTTTTGGTTACCTGTTTGGCTACGTTCTCTATCTGTTCCGAGGTCAGCGTGCCTTTGTCGGAGCCGACCCAGATTCTGAACGAGACGGACTTCTTGCCCGCGCCTACCTGTTTGCCGCGATATTCGTCGATGAAGCGGACGTCGCGCACGAGGTCGGCCTTGCGCGCGATCGCCTCGATGTCGCTCCACGCCACTCCGTCGTCGAAGACTATCGATAGGTCGAAGTCGGAGAGCGGATACTCCGGCAGGTGGGTGAACTCGTTCTGGCGCGACGCGAGCGGCACGAGCTTCTCAACGTCTATCTCAAAGAGCATGACCAAGCTGCGCTTGATGCCGGCGGCCTTCGCGCACTTCGGCGAGACGAGTCCGAGCGAGCCTATCACTTCGCCGCCGCGCGTGACGTTGACCCAGAGCTTGTCGTCGGCCCACGACGGCTTGTCGCTCTGGACGAAGCCGAGCGGCTCCATCTGCACCGCGCGGTGCATGTATTCGAGCACGCCTTTCGCCTCGCGGAACAGCGTGCGAGCGTCGCTTCCGACGAAGGCCGCGCCGAGGTGGCGCGCCATCTCGGGCAGAAGCTCGTCCTCGGAGTTTACGCTGTGGTAGTTCCTGTCGAGGAAGACCTGCGTCAGTTCGAAGATGCGGAAATCGGAGAAGTAGCGCAGGTTCGTCACGACCGCGCCGAGCAGTCCGGGGACGAGCGTCGAGCGAAGCCGTCTCTCCTCCGGCGCGGGCGGCGTCGAAAGTTCGAGCATATCGGAGGTCTCTACGCCCGAGGCATCGATGTAGAGGTCGTCGATCCACGGATATGTGAAGATCTCCTGCATATTGCAGCGGAAAGCAAGGTACTCGCGCACCGCGCGCTCAAGCTGCGGGCCGCGCTGGTTTATCGCGTGGTCGAGCGTCACCGTCGGCGCGATGAACGGGAAGTTTACGTAGCCCATGAGACGCGCAACTTCTTCGAGTATGTCGTCGGGCAGCGATATGTCGCCCGTCGAACGCCACGAAGGAGCTGTGATGCGAAGGACACCGCCGCATTCCTCGGTCTTGAATCCGAGGCGGTCGAGTATCTCTTCAACGTCGGCGGCGGACAAATCGCGGCCGAGGCGCTTGCGCAGGAAGTCGAGGCCGACCTCGACGACTGCGCAGTCGAGCGGGCGCGGATATACGTCGGTGTGCGCCGTGACCTGCGACTCGGGGAAATATTCCTTGAAGGCCGCGAGCGCGACGGCCGCCGCGTCGTCCACGCGCTGCGGGTCGATGCCCTTCTCATAGCGCGACGAAGCGTCGGTGCGCAGCTCGAAGCGCTGCGAGGTGCGGCGTATGCCGAGCGGGGCGAAGTTCGCTATTTCGAGGATGAGCTCGTTCGTATCTTCGAGTATCGAATCGAGCTTGCCGCCCATAACTCCGGCAAGGCCGACCGGCGTCTTCTCGTCGGCTATGACGAGATCTTCGGAGGTAAGGGTCAGCGTCTCGCCGTCGAGAAGCACAAGCTGTTCGCCCTCGTAGGCGCGGCGCACGACGATGCCGCCGGTGATGTGCTTGCGGTCGAAGCCGTGCGTCGGCTGCCCCGTAGCGAACATTATGTAGTTCGTGATGTCGACGGGAAGGTTTATCGGGCGCTGCCCGACGCGCCAGAGCATACTCTTGAGCGAGAATGGCGACGGGACGTTCTTTATTCCCTTGATTATGTAGCCCGTGTAGCGCGTGCAGCGCGCGTCGTCCTGTATCTCGACCTTGAGCTCCTCGCTCATTTCGGGAAGCTCGACGGGCTCGATGGGCTTCAGCGGGCATTTGTAGATGGCGGCGAGCTCGCGCGCCATGCCGTAGTGTCCCCAGAGGTCGGGGCGGTTCGTCATCGACTTGTTGTCTATTTCGAGAATTACGTCGTTCAGGCCGAGCGCGTCGGCGAGCGGCGTGCCGGGGGCGGCCGCGAACTCCGTGATGTCCATTATCTCGGCGGGCTGCGTCGTCGGGAAGAGGTCAGCGAGGCCGATTTCGCCCGAGGCGCAGATCATTCCGTAGCTCATGACGCCGCGCAGCTTCGCGGGCTTTATCTCGACGGGGTCGCCCTCGCCGTGCCATTTGACCCATGCGCCGGGCTTCGCAACGGCGACGAGCTGCTGCGGCGCGAGGTTGATTCCGCCGCAGACTATCACAGACGGCTCGGGGTCGCCGACGTCTACGGTGCAGACGCGCAGCTTGTCCGCGTCGGGATGTTTGTCGACAGTCAGAATCTTTCCGACGACGAGGCCTGCGAGGCTCTCTCCTATGTTCGTCGCGTCCTCGACCTCGACGGTGCACATCGTGAGGTCGTAGGCGAGCTTGTCCATCGTGAGGTCCGCGGGAAGGTCGACGTAGCGTTTTATCCAGTTTAACGAAAGCTTCATAATTTCATCCTCCTACTTGAACTGCTGAAGGAAGCGAAGGTCGGCGCTGTGGAAGAGGCGCACGTCGTCGACGCCGTAGCGCATCATGACGAGGCGGTCGAGGCCGATGTTGATGTAGAAGCCCGACCATACCGACGGGTCGAGGCCGGCCGCGCGCAGGACGTTCGGGTGCGGCGTACCGCCCGGCATGACTTCAATCCAGCCGACGTGCTTGCAGACCTTGCAGCCCGCGCCGCCGCAGACCTGGCACTTCATGTCTATCTCGAAGCCCGGCTCGACGAACGGGAAGAAGCCGACGCGCATACGCACGTCAACCTCGTGTCCGAAGACCTTTTCGAGAATCGTCTTGATGAGCACCATGCCGGAGGCGAAGGAGAAGTCCTTGTCTACGATGAGCGCCTCGTACTGGAAGAAGGCCCTCTCGTGGCGCGCGTCGGTCGTCTCGTTGCGGTAGACGCGCCCAGGATATACGAAGCGCGCCGGCGCGCCGTGCTCCATGAGGTAGCGCACGGAAGCTCCCGTGAGGTGCGGACGCAGGCAGAGACGCTTCGCCCCGCGCTCCTCGTCGTGTCCCTTGAGCCAGTAGGTGTCCATGCTCTCGCGCGCGGGGTGCTCCGGCGCGAAGTTGAGATTGTCGAACGCGTATTTCTCGCTCGTAATCTCCGGCTCGGAGAATATCTCGAAGCCGAGCGAGCGGAAGGCGTCGTTGAGGTCGTAGCACATCTGAGTGACCGGGTGCAGCCCGCCGCGGAACGGAACCGTGCCGGGGACCGTTATGTCGGCTTCGCCCTCGAAGGCCGAGAGCGAATTGAGAAGCTCTTCGCCGCGCTTCTCCACCGCGTCGGAAAGTATCTGCTTGACCTCGTTGGCCGCCTGCCCAAGAGCCTTGCGCAGCTCCGGCGCTGCCTGTCCGACGCTCTTAAGGATGTCGGTGAGCTCGCCCTTGCGTCCGAGAAGGTTCGCCCGGACCAGCTGAAGCTGGTCGGGCAGCGTGCTCTCCGCTATCTTCTGAAGCCCCGACTCCTTTATCTTTTCCAATCTTTCGAGAAGGCCGCCGTCCGCTGCCTGCGGGGCCTTCGAACCGTCGTTCTCCTGCATCTTTATGCCTCCTGCCGCGGCGCTTTTACAGGCGCCGGGTAAATTTCATCTTCTGGCGGGACGCCGCGCGGCGGCTATTCCTCGCCGACGAGGGCCTGAATGTCGTCTATCGTGCCCTGTATCCACAGCTTGTCCCCTTCCTCGATGGGACGCATCGGGTTGGGGCTGTACTGCTTCCCGCCATATTCCATAAGTATAACAATAACCTTGTATTTTTGCGAAAATTTCAGCTCGGCCATCGTGTGCCCTATCATTTCGGGAAGCGGCGAAATTTTGCCTATGACGAAATTTCCGCCGTCTATCCTCGTGAAGGACGAATACCACGGATAGACGAGCGCCTCGCCTATGCGCGCGCCCATGTCACATTCCGGGAAGATGACGCGGTGCGCGCCGACGCGCTCGAGCACGCGCGCGTGGATTTTGCTGCATGCGCGCGCGATGACGAGCGGCACTCCGAGCTCGACGAGCAGCGACGTGGAAAGCACGCTCGGCTCGACGGCCTCGCCTATCGTCACTATCGCGACGTCGGCCTCCTTCGCGCCGATCTTTATCAGCGACGCTTCGTCGGTCACGTCCATCTGCGCCGCGACGGAAATTTTATCGGCGATTTCCGCGACGGGCGCTGCGGAGCTGTCGACGCCGATGACGTTCTGCCCGAGAGAGGCGAGCTTCTCGCAGAGCGCCGTGCCGAAGCGTCCGAGGCCGACGATGAGATATGTCTTCTGTTCTTTGCCGTTCATGGTTGAATCCCCTTCGTTATCCTATCGGGACGTGCGTCTCCGGGTAGCGTATCTCGGAGCCGCCGTCGGGAGCTATGAGAGTGGAGAGGAATGTGTAGAGGCCGACGCGTCCCCAGAACATCAGCGTCGTTAT
>DVKA01000022.1 GCA_018716365.1 Candidatus Caccocola faecipullorum | reverse complement strand
GCGACGGTCGGTTTGAAGCCGCAGCGAGACTCTATCCTTTCGGCGAGCGCGCGAAGGTAGCCGTCGAGCTGGCTCTTGACCGAGCGCCCGTCCTCTTCGAGGCGGCGGCATATCACGAGGCGTCCTTCGCTCGTAACGCCGCAGATATCCTGCTCGTCAACGCCGCGGAAACGGACGGCGGAGAGCGCATCGGAGCCAAGCCTTGCGGGCGCTCCGCCGACGACGCACACGGCGCGCGGGATCTCCAGGCTCTTGCCCTGCTCCTCGGCCAAGAGGAAGGTGTAGACCTTCATTTCCTGAGTGTCGGTGTACAGCAGGTTGTTTAGGAGCTGGCTCTCTCCGCGCAGCTCCGGCCCCTCCGCCGTATCTTCCGCGCCGCCGCGCATCGCGGCCTGCGCAAGCGAGTCCAGCATCAGCAAAGGCTGCGCGGCGCTCGCGTAGTCCTCGGCGCGCAGGTAAAGAACGAGCAGGCGCGACGGCGGCAGTGGAAGCTGCACTCGATAGAACAGTTTCCCGCCGTCTTCGAAAACGTCCGCCTCTTTACGCGCAGCCTGCGGAAGCGGCGGATGGGCGCATTTTATAGCTTCGCGCCCCGCCATCACGGAGCCGCCTTCCAGCAGCAGCGCGTCGCTGCGCGGGAACGCAGCGCATGCCATTTCAAAAAGCCGTTCTGTATCCGTCTTTTGCATAGCGTCTCTTCGCCGCCATTATCTTGGTCAGGAAGTCGCGTCGCGGCTCCGATTCGTATAGCGGGCGCACGGTGCTGCGCCACATCGCCTCCTCTTCCGCGGTAGGGACGACGGCCTTCATGCCGAGGCGCAGCAGCTCGTTTTTCGCCGCAAGGTTGCTTTCCGCCTGACGCCCAAGCACCCACGCGCCGCTCTCTTCGACCGCCTCGCGCAGCATCTCCTGTTTGTCGGCGTCGAGCTCCAGCCACGACCTTTGAGAGAAACAGAGCGCCTCCATGCTGTACCACATTCGCAGCTCAGTGACGAACTCCTGATATTTGTAGAATTCCATGTCGAGTATGTTCTTGTATGGATTCTCTTGGCTGTCGATGATTTTCGACGCCAGAGCGTCCTTTATGTTGTTGTAGTAAATCTGTATCGGCACGGCGCCGAGGCATGCGAAATAATTTCTTATCGACGGCGAGGCCAGTATCCTGATGCGCCTCCCTTTCAGATCGTCCGGAGTGCGTATGGGCGAGCCGCTCGACGTTATGTAGCGCCAGCCGAGCGACCATAGGCTCGGACAGATTATGCCGGCCTCGTCGAGACCGCCGCGCAGCTCCGGGAGTATAACTTCGCGCGCGAGATGATCGGCCTCTTCGGCGGAATCGAAGAGAAACGGGAGATGCAGCGTGAACACCTTGTTGTCAGTGTAGGGACACAGCGCTATCGCCGAGCTGACGACTATGTTGAGCGCGCCCGACATCAGCATTCCGAGCAGCTTGTAGTTGTCGCCGGAGGTCGAGATCGTGTGCATGTTTATCTGGAAGCTGCCCCCGCTTTTTTTGTAAAGCGACTCGGAAAGGTGTTTCAGCCCGTCGCTGACGACGCTTCCGGGCTGCACTATGACGCCGCCGTTCCAGACGGTTTTCTTAGTTTTGTGCAGCACGCAGGCGCGCAGCGCGACGCGGTCGCGGACGCTGTGCAGCGGGTCGAGCGCGGCCGTCGCCTTCATTTTCCTCATGCGCTGCAGAATCGTGTTGCGGTGCACCGAAAGCGCGCCGGCGCATCGTATGGGGCTGCAGTCCTCCTCCGAGAGAGCCGCTGCTGTCTCCGCCATATCGCGCCCCGCTCCCAGCGCAGACGAAATGTCGCGCGTCAGGCTCCTGCGCGCCGCGCCGTCGAGATTTGAGAAAAGCCACTCGAATATGAAATCGTCGATGAAGAGGCACTCTCCGTCCCCGCCGCGCCCTCCGCGCCTCGAATACAGGTAGGCAGCCTCGCTGTAGCTGTTGTGCAGCAGTTCAGCGCGCGGGTAGGCGCTTCCGGCGCATACCGAGAGCTTGACGCCAGGCGGCAGAAGTTCCGCGGCGCGTCGCGCAGTCTCGCGGATCTCCTCCGCGTATGCGGCGCGCTCAGTGCCCGCCACGGCCTTGAAGACTATCATCTGCCCGGCGTCGGCGCATCCGTATATGTCCTGCGCGCCGAACAGCCCTGCCTCCTCCGCGCGGCGCTCGATTTCGGCGAATGCCGCGTCTCCGTCGGCTCCGCCCTCCGCAGCGGCGAAGAGTACCGCGCAGCGCGGCACGTCGCGCACGTAGCCAAGGAAGCTCAGGTACGACTCCGCCTCAGAATCTATGCGTCCGGAGCCGGCGAGCTGGCTGACCAGCATCGTGCGCTTCCGCTCCGCAGTTCCTGCGCCCTCCTCGACTGCCGCGCCGCATTCCGCAGTTATCAGCACTTTCAGATAATCGGCGGCGAGCTCTCCGCGTCCCGACGGCGTTACGACGTAGCAGACTACATGACCGCCGCGCTCGACGGACACGACACGCAGCGAAAGCGATGCGGCGCGTTCTTCTGCCTCCGCGCCGGACAAACCGCCTTCGATCAGCGACGCCGCGTTTTTCCCGAACGTTCCGTCGCGATCGCGCATCAGCCGGACGTTCATCCCTGCGTCGACGATGCAGAACGGCGCGTCCACAGTCTGCGCGGCGGCGCGCGACACCGCCTCGACGGCCGATTCTTTCAGCATATACGCAGTTTCCACAGATGCCACGCCCTTCGTCGGCCGCGGCGGCGCTCGGTAAATTTCAGCGCGTGCCGCGGCCGGTATTTCCGCTCTAGTATATACCAAAGTTTACGGCATGCACAAACATTTACCGTCTACGCGTCGCAGCTAGGTCTTGCTCCGCCGTAAAGCTCGCGCTGCCGCGCCGGAGCAGCGGCGTGAAAATTCCGCCGCTTCGCCTATTTTTAGCGCAAGTGGAATTTTTTCGTTTTTCGTAAAATTGCTGGATTTTCAGCGCTTGACGGCCGATATTATGAACATCATCGGACGGCGCATTTCATCGCGCATTCCGGGAATTTCTGCAAGCATACTCTCCGTCGGACGTGGCTCGGCAAAGCCCGTCAGCTCAAAGCCGTTCGAAAGCAGCGCGTTGACGTATGTGTCGAGCGTGCGGTGATACTTGACGACGTGTTCTCCGAGGAACACCGCGTCGCGGCGGCCTTCGTAATAATAATCGTCTACCGGAAAATACGCTATCGAGCCGTCCGCGTTGTAATGCCACTGCTGCGGCCCCTGCGCCGTGAACACGGGATGCTCCGCGGAGAATATGAATGTCCCGCCCGCCGATAGGAAGCCGCGCACCTTTTTCGCGACCGAGCCGAAATCCGCTACGTAATGCAGTGCGAGCGAACTCAATACGACGTCGAAGCTCTCGGGCGGAAAATCCGCGTCCTCGATCGCCGCGCGGATGTAGCGCACATTATCGTGCTTAGTTCGCTCGTGCGCCTTCGCAAGCATTTTTTCGGAGATGTCTACGCCGGTCACGGAGAGCGCGCCGTTTTCCGCCGCGTATTCGCAATGCCATCCGTAGCCGCAGCCGAGGTCAAGCACTCGCTTTCCGCGAAAGTCCGGCAGCATCGGGCGTAATGCCGCCCACTCGCCCGCCGCTTCAAGGCCGCGCTTTGAACGCTCCATCTGCGTGTATTTTTCAAAAAATATTTCGTCGTCGTACTTGTTCTCTTTCATGGGATTTTTCTCTTTCGTCCGAATATACGAAAAAGGCGCGGCACCATCACCGCGCCCGTAACGTTTCGTGATGTTACTGTTCCAACCCCGCTT
>DVKA01000210.1 GCA_018716365.1 Candidatus Caccocola faecipullorum | reverse complement strand
TCATCAAGTTCGCGGGCGCAGTCATCGCGTTCTTGATCGGCGCCGGTTTCGCCACCGGTCAGGAAGTCCTCCAGTATTTCGCCGGTTACGGGTATGAAGGGCTGCTCGTCGGAGGTTTCGTCCTTATCTGCTTCGTCTACCTCTGCTCCAGCTTCATGTGCGCAGGATATGACGAGCACTTCCCGAACACGAACGATATATACCGCTACTACTGCGGCAAATACATCGGCGGCTTCTACGATTATTTCTCAATCGCGTTTATTTATATGTCGTACATAGTCATGCTCGGCGGCGCAGGCGGAACCTTCAATCAGTACTATCATCTTCCCCCGGCGTACGGCGCGATCTTCATGCTCGTCGTCTCTGTCGGCGTCGTCATCCTCGGCCTCGGTAAAATAGTCGACGTCATCGGCTCCATCGGCCCGATCATCGTACTCATCGCGCTCGGCGTCGGCGCCGGAGCGATAATCACGAACCCAAGCGGCATCGCTGAAGGCGTCGCGCTCATCAATTCCGGCACGCTCGACCCGGAAAAGTTCATCCGCGTCGGAAGCAACTGGTTCATGTCAGGATTCTCCTACGTTGGATTCTGCCTCCTCTGGCTCGCGGCATTCTGCGCGGCCATGGGAACGAAGGCCAACAGCAAGAAAGAAGCCGTCATCGGCGCAACGCTCGGCGCGACCGGATTCGTCGCCGGCGCGCTCGTCCTCGCCTTCGGACTTCTCACCCACTTCGAAGCTCTCTACGCCTCCGACATTCCGTCGCTAATCCTTGCTGAATTCCTCTGGCCGCCTCTCGCCTCGATATTCTCCGTCGTAATCCTCGCCGGTATCTTCACGACGGCCGTCCCGCTTCTCTGGACCGTGTCCGCGAGATTCGCTCAGGAAAAGACGACGAAGTTCTACGCCCTCACGGCCGGCCTCGGCGCAGTAGCCTGCTTCGTGGCGCTCATGCTCCCCTTCCGCCAGATAGTCAACATCATCTACGGAATCAACGGCTACGTCGGCATCCTCGTCATCCTCTTCATGTTCGCAAAGACCTTCGGTCTTACGAAGAAGCTCGGCAAGTAACGGACTTTCGTAAAAATAAGCGTCAAAAGGGCGTCCCGCGCGGACGCCCTTTTTTCATGCCTTCTCCGCCGCTCCGGCGGCGACGCGCCATGTGATATAATCTCGTCATATATGCAGAAACGCTTCGGAGGTATCGAAGAATGTCCCGAACCAACAAGGACGACAAGGATTTTTCTCTGGCGAATAAGAAGCCGCGCAGGAAAAAATCTTTCGCATCTAAATTTTTTGCCTCTTTCATGCTCACCGCGGCGGTAGCCGCCGCCGCCGTCGCAGTCGCCTGCCTGCTCTTCCTCAAGGAGATCACGGAGTCCCTGCCGACGACGCCGGAGATACTGGCGCACGAGCCGAGCCTCGCCACGAAGGTCTACGACTGCAAGGGCAGGCTGATAACGCAGCTCTTCCAGGAAAACCGCACGTGGGTGAAGCTCCAGAACGTTTCGCCGTGGATGGTGAAGGCCATCCTCGCGGCGGAGGACGATAAATTCTACGATCATGGCGGCATCCGCCCCGTTTCCATAGCGCGCGCCTTCATGGTGGACGTATTCCACGGCGAGGCGAAGCAGGGCGCGAGCACGATAACGCAGCAGCTTGCGCGCAACCTCTTCCTTTCCAATGAAAAAACGATAATCCGCAAGGCGCGTGAAATAGTTCTGGCGATACGGCTGGAACGCATCTACACTAAAGACCAGCTTCTTGAGATGTATCTCAACACGATATACATGGGACACGGCACCTACGGCATAGAGGCCGCCTCGCGCGAATATTTCGGCAAAGCGCCTGCGAACCTAGACATCAACGAATCGGCGGTGCTCGCTGGACTCGTAGCCGCCCCCGAGAAATATTCGCCGTTCCGCCACGAGGGCAACTCGCAGGCACGCAAGTCGTACGTCCTGCGCAGGATGCTAGACCTCGACTGGATTTCAAAATCCGATTACGACGCCAACATCAACAAAGCGCCGAAGCTTGCGGAGAGCGCGCGGCGCGGCAACCCGATAACGCTCGAAGACGCCCCCTATTTCGTCTCGTACATACTTTTCAGCCACCTGCTGCCTTCATATGGCGCCGACAGGATTTACAGGGGCGGCCTCAGCGTGTACACGACGATAGACAAGGATCTCCAGACCAAGGCCGAGGAGCTCGTCTCCTCGATGAAGCACGAAGGCGCGCTCGTAGCGATAGATCCGAACACGGGAGAGATACTCGCGCTCGTCGGCGGACGCGATTTCAACAAGAGCAAGTTCAACCGCGCGACGCAGGCCTTCCGCCAGCCGGGCTCGGCGTTCAAGCCGATAGTCTACGCCTCGGCGCTTGAGCAGGGCTACCGCGGAGTGGACCACGTGCTCGACGCGCCGCTGCTCTTCCCAAACGGCTGGGCCCCAGGCAACTACACATCGGACAAATACGACGGCGAGATTACGCTGATGCGCGCGCTCGCGCGTTCGATAAACACGTCTGCAGTGCGTCTGGCGCAGATAAGCGGCGTCCGCCACATTGCGGATCTCGCGCGGCGCATAGGCATAACGACGCCGCACCTGCCGGACGACCTATCCGTCGCGCTCGGCACGGCGAGCCTGACGCCGCTCGAACTCTGCGTCGCCTATTCGTCGTTCGCCAACAACGGCTATCAGGTGAAGCCTTATGCGATAAAGGAAATCCTCTCCCAGCGCAGCGAGACGCTTGAGCAGAACGGCCCGCAGCTCACGCCGGCTCTGACTCCGGCCGTCGCAGTCACGATGCGCTCTATGCTCCAGCAGGTCACGGCGTGGGGCACCGGCGCGCGCGCCAAGGTCAACGGGTATGAGACCTTCGGCAAGACCGGGACGACCAACGAATGGACCGACGCGTGGTTCGTCGGCGGCGTGCCGGGGCTCGTCGTCGTGGTCTACGTCGGCAACGACGACCACAAGCCGCTCGGCGGCAAATCCACCGGAGCCGTCGCCGCGCTGCCAGTCTGGAAGAATTTTGTAGACTACGCCGTGAAGGCGCGCAGCCTTCCCGCTACATTCTCCATACCGGCGGACGCCGAAGTTGAATCAGTAAGCGTCTGCAAGGCGACCGGCTTCCTCGCCGCGCCGGGCTGCGAGGCCGCCGAGCTTCTGCTGCCGCTCGGCCACGCGCCTTCGTCTCTCTGCCCGTGGCACGGCGGCACGCTCGCTGGCGCGCTTGCCGACGCCAACGCTCCGGTCCTTCTGCTCGCGCCGATAGACGAAGAGACGGACGTAAACCTCTACGCGCTGCACCTGAGCGGCGCGCCTGCGGTACAGCCGCAGCCCGGCGCCGGGACTGGAGCGGGCACGGCGGAGACGCCGGCGACCACGGCTCCCGTCACGCCTACACAGAAGCCGAAGGAGGAAGAACCGGCAAAAGTCCCAAGCGCGAAGCCCGCGCCGGCATACCCAAAGAGAAATTACGACACGCCAGAAGCTGTCGAAGACCGTTATCAGGAGCTGCTGAAACAATACGGAATAATATAAAAGAAAAAGGGGCGCGAAGCCCCTTTTTTCATGCCCGCGAATAAGTTTTGATTTTACGTATCCAGCTCGTAATAATAGAGCCTGTTCGCAGCTGCGTCGAAAACCGCGAGCGTGAAGTTGAATGAACCGCGAGAGAGAAGTTCCGCGCCGCCGCCTGAACCTGCCTCCGCGTGCCTGTCCTTGAAAAAATAATATCCTTTTCCTATCTTCGGCAACAGCGCCCCGCCGCCGCGCCCAGTGACATAGGGGCCGGTCTGACGCGCCTCTTCGCGCAGGCCGTAGGCGAGCGCCGTCAGCGTCCTGTCGAAAGGCAGATGCTTCCACCTTTCGCTAGCCTCAAGGCGCGCCGCGAGAGCGCGCCCGCTCTCCCCGCCGAAGTCCATTACGATAAACCTATGCCCGTCGCCGTGACATCCGCCGTGCGTATCTTCGCTGCGGACTACCTGCCCGCCCTCCGGCGCGAAGCCAAGAACATCGGAAATCCCAGCCGCCTCCCCGCCCTGCCGCATATAGACGGATATGGCGATGGCGGCGGCGAGAAGCGGAATCACATACTTGCGCAGAATCGACGACGCCGTCATACAGCCGCGCGCTCTGCGCTAATTTCCGCCGTTTCCGAAAGCTGCGGCGAAAACCTCGTCCTGCTCCGGCAGATGCGTAACGTAACCTACCGGGATTTTATTCCCCGTCGCCTCAATGACGCGACGCGCGTCCTCCGCCTTAAAAGCCCCGCAGAGCTCTATGCAGCCGACGCCCTCTTCCAGCAGCGCCGCAGCCTCGCGGCAGGCCGCTTCGACGGACGGCACGCCTATAATCTGCGCAGCGCCGCCGTGAATCGCGGCCCTGTCCTTCGACGAATCAAAATCTCCCATTATGAGAAAAGCAAACTTCATCATTGCGAAACCTCGTAAAATCCCGTCACCTTCGGCCACGGGCGCGGCACAAAGTTCTTCTGGAACATATGCAGAGCGAAACGGTCCGTCATGCCCGAAATCATATCCACAGCCTCGCGCGCCGAACCGCCGTTGTTCTCCATGCGTTTGTTGAAAAGCGCCGTGATGACGTGCTCCACGCGCGACTCCTCGATGATGGCGTTCGCCCTTGCGTAGACGTGCTCGTACAAAAAGCTGCGCAGCCGCTCGATCTGCCCCAGCATACCCGCGCTGAAGCCGATCGCCTCAGGCGTGCTGTTTTCGACCACATCAGTAATCATCCCGTCGATACGGCGCGAATTGCGCATGGTTATCAGCGCGCGCATATCCTCGGGCATCTCGTCCGCATCAAGCAGCCCGGCGCGCAGCGCGTCGTCTATGTCGTGATTCAGGTAGGCCAGCGAGTCCGACACTCGCACAACCCATGCCTCCATGCTAGACGGATTAGTCAGCCCGTAGCCGGAACGCACGTCGACCTGCCCTTTGGAATGCTGGAGGATGCCCATGCGCACCTCCCATGTGAGATTCAGCCCGCGCCCATCCTTTTCCAGACAGTCCACGACGCGCAGGCTCTGCGCCGCGTGATGGAAGCCCGGCAGGCCGTTCTCGCGCGCCAGCTTGTCCAGCACGCGCTCCCCCATGTGGCCGAACGGCGTATGTCCGAGGTCGTGGCCCAGAGCTATCGCCTCCGTCAGATCCTCGTTAAGCCGCAGCGCACGCGAAATCGTACGCGCAATCTGCGAAACTTCGAGCGTATGCGTAAGCCGCGTCCTGTAATGGTCGCCCTCAGGCAGAAGAAGGACCTGCGTCTTGTATTTCAGCCTGCGGAAAGATTTGCAGTGGATAATCCTGTCCCTGTCACGCTGGAAGCAGGTGCGTATCGCGCACGGCTCCTCCGCCCTCTCGCGTCCGCGGCTGTTCACAGACAGACAGGCGGAAGGCGACAGAATCGCGCGCTCGACCTCCTCCCACCGTTCGCGTATATTCATATCACAAGCCTCCCAACAGTGAAAAAATTCATCGCCCGCGCCGGAACGCGTCCAGCATGTGCGAGCGGCTCACATAAAGCGCGAGCGGCACGCCGATGCCGAAGCATATCGCCGACTGGCTGAACGCTATGTAAACGACCGAAAGCAAAACCGGCGTATCGGTAAGAAACGCAAGATAAACGCCTACGACCGCGGCGTTGACGGCGACGGGCGGCACGGCCGCAAGCCACACATTCGGCATCCGCGAAGTCAGCCACGCCGCCGCAAGCGTAGCCGCGCTGCCGAGCGCGACGTCCGCGACGCCGAAACCGCCGAGCATATTTGAAAGCAGACAGCCAACGAAAAGCCCCGGGACCGCCTCCGGCACAAAAAACGGCAGCAAAGTCAGCGCCTCCGCAACGCGAAACTGCACCGGCCCAAAAGAGACCGGCGCAAGCGCCGCCGTAAGCCCGGCATAAAGCGCGGCGATCAAAGCCGAAAGCGCGATTTTATAAGACGGATTAACAGTCAAATTCTTCATGGAGTTTATTATAGCAGATAAGAAAGCGCGGAATCTCCACCGCAGAACGTATCACAGCGCGCGGAAAAATTTCCGTTTCCGTGATTTGATACGCCCCATCGCCCGCGACCGTTTGAGTCAAATAAAAAAGCAAACATATTTCCAACAAAAAAGCCCCCGTTTGGGGGCTTTTGTTAACGAGCGGTATGCTCGGGAAAATTTCTGGTGGAGACGCGGGGAATCGAACCCCGGTCCAACAGAGGACAATCTGGAGGGCGCTACGTGCGTAGTCTATGCTTTAAAATTCGGGGCGGAGGCTCCCGTAGACAGGATACTCTTTCCCTAGCCTCTCTGGATCTCGGACGCCGGCCGAAAGGCGGAACCGTAATCCCAGCCGTCTTTGTGACGCTCTATCGGGACCCGACGGCGGAAGCCCCGGAGAGCGCGCTGCTTTTAATTAAGCAGCGAGTGCGTAATTGTCTTCGACAATTATTTTTTCGGAGCCGGATTAACGAGGCTTCCCCATCCTCGGCACGCTCCCCCCGACCCTCCGCCTGCTGTCGAAACCTGTCGTCCCCGGAGGATTGGAGCGGTGTTGCGCTGCGCGGGCTGTAAGCCCGCGCGTTAATAGTCGCCGCGAACTTTGCGGCGTACCGCTCTGTCTATTTCGCGCGCCGCGTCGCGTTCAGCGGCGCTGTCGCGCTTGTCATGGAGCTGCTTGCCCTTCGCCACAGCAAGCTCTATTTTCGCCCATCTGCCCTCTTTGAGGTACATCTTGAGCGGCACGAGCGTGAAGCCCTTCTCTCGCGTCTTCTCTACGAGACGGCGGATGTCGGACTTGTGGACGAGCAGCTTGCGCGGGCGGAGAGGGTCCTTGTTGTAGATGGTCCCCTTCTCGTAGGGCGATATGTGGACGTTGTAGAGCCACAGCTCGCCGCCTTCGACGGAGGCGAATCCGTCCTTGAGGTTGACGCGCCCGTCGCGCACGGATTTTATCTCCGTGCCGGACAAGACTATGCCGGTCTCGAAGGAGTCGATGATGAAATATTCATGTCTCGCCTTCCGGTTCTGCGCGACCGTCTTGTCCTCAGCCACTGTTCTCACCTCGTGCGCGCATTATACCCGTTTGAGCAAATTTAGTCAAACGCCGCGGCGCGCAAATCGTGCTACTCTTTTGTCAAAATTGCGGACGGGAGGTTCAGCCATGGTTTCAGCGGACAAGGTCATAGAGAAGGCGGCGCGCGCGTTCGCGGGCGTGCGCGGCGTGGAGTCGGTCGTGCTTGGCGGCTCGCGCGCAACTGGATGCGCGGGCGGGCACTCCGACATAGACATCGGAATTTATTACGACGCGCGCGAGTTCGACGCGGATGAGCTGAGACGGCGCGCTTCTGCGCTCGACGACGCGCATCGCACTGACGCGGCGACGGAGCCGGGCGCGTGGGGGCCGTGGATAAACGGCGGCGGCTGGCTCACGGTCGACGGCTTCCCCGTCGATATTCTGTACCGCGACATCGCGCGCGCCGGCGCCGTAATTGATGACTGCCTGCGCGGGAACATAACGATAGACTACCAGTGCGGCCATCCGTTCGGCTTCGTCAATTCGATATATATGGGCGAGACGGCCTGCTGTGTGGAACTTTTTTCCGCTTCGCCGCGGCTGCGCGAGGAGAAGGCGCGGCTCTCGCCGTTCCCGGAAGTTTACAGGGCCGCTGCTATCGACAAATTTTTATGGGAATGCGGCTTTTCTCTGCTGTGCGGCAGAAAAGTGCTAGGGCGCGGCGACGCGGCGTACGCCGCCGGCTCTCTGTTCCGCTGCGCGGTTTCTCTGTTCCATGTACTCTATGCGGCGAACGGCATGTACATGCTGAACGAGAAGGGCGCGCTCGCACGGCTCGAAAAATCCGGCGCGCAGATGCCTGAAGGCTTCGCCGCCGACGTGACCGCCGCGCTCTCAAACTGCGGCGGCGGGCATGAAGCCGCGGCCTTCGGCAAAATCGAACGGCAGTACGAGAACGTCTGCCGGATGACGGGCAGAGAGAGGCCCCTGTGAGGGGCATGACGCCAGCCTTTTGCCGGCCGCCTCAGCTTTTGTGTGAAATCTTAGAACAGCACCACGCCGAGCGCGGCGCTGAGGCAGATCACCTTCGGGACGCTGACTTTCCATTTTATAAGCAGCGCGACGTCGAGGATTGAGATAGCGGCGAATGGTACGATGCCGCCCTGCAGCATCGCGCCGTAGTTTGAGAGCGCGAGCTGAACCGTGACGCCGGCGACCATGCCTATGCAGGCCGGGCGCACGCCGGTCATCGCGCGCGACATTCCTTTGCTCTTTTTGAAGAATTCGTAGAAGAAAGCCGCAAGCGCCCCTATCGTCAACGTCGGCGTCATGACGCCGAGCGACGCGACGATCGCTCCCGGTATTCCGGCGGCGTGGATTCCCCCGAAGGTTGCGCAGTTTATGCCGAGCGGCCCGGGCGTCATCTCCGCTATCGCTATGATGTCCGTAACTTCCTGCGCGGTCATCCAGCCGTGACCGAGCATCTCGTTCGTTATCAGCGGGATCATGGAGAGGCCGCCGAAGCTCGTGAAGCCTATTTTTACGAAGCTCCAGAAGAGGCTAAGCAGCACCATCGCCGCGCCCTCCCTTCCAGAAGCGGCTGATTATCAGTCCGGCAGCAGCCCCGCCCGCGACCAGCCAGACGCAGTTGACGTGCAGGAAAAGATAGAGCCCAAGCGCCGCGGCCGCTACCGCGTAGCATATCCTCATCGGGAACGCGCCGCGCACAAGGCCCAGTATGGCGCTCGCCATTATGGGGACGACGGCGGCCCGTACACCGGTCATTGCGGACATGACCGTCGCCTGGCTGTGAAATTCCGTGTAAAAATAAGTGATGAAGGAGAGCACGATCATAGGCGGTATGACCATGCCGAATATCGCGGCGAACGCGCCCGGGTAGCCGGAATCACGATAACCGTACAGAAAGGCCACGTTTCCGACGAAAAGCCCCGGCAGGCTGCGCGCGACGCCGGTCAGGTCGAGCAGTTCGACGTTCGTTATTTTCTTCTCCTCGTCGACGTACAGCCGCTGCATCTGGGCTACGATGTTCAATCCGCCGCCGAACGTAAAGCAGCCGAATTTCAGGAACTGTACGAAGAGCCTGAGAGCGCCTCCGGTCTTTTTCATTGCGCTTCCCCCCATGCGCGAAAGGGTAAAGCCTACACTTGGTGTAAGGTCAAGCGTTTTTTTCGACCGGCAGCCAGATGAGGCGGTATCTCATTCCGCCCCCGTTTCTGTTTATCGAGAGGAATGTGTGCGAGACGGGGTCTCCGGTCACTGCGAGCTTTTCACGCTCCGCGTATTCTTTGAGCGGCTCCAGATACGGCGCTGGCATTACGGGGAAACGACCCTCGACGCGCATCATGAGGCGCAGGCATGGGCAGGCCGGATAATATACGCCGCGCCGCGCGAGCTTCTCTTCGCCGAGCATCTCAGCGTCGCTCTCCATAAGAGCAAGCCCTGCAGCGTTTTCGTCCTTGCCCTCGCGCAGAAATTTCTCCCAGTCGCCGCGCAGCGACGGGAATACGAAGGGCGAAAGCGCGCGCCATTTTCTGAAAAGCGGGTAGTCTTCGAGTTCCAGCGTCAGTTCGCCGCCGCGCATGAACTCAAGCCGGTAAAATGCCGGGCGTTCGCAGAATTCGACCACTCCGAACTTTGACGGCGCGTTTTCTATCCGCTCACGGTTTTCGCGCAGCCGCGCAAGTATCATCTGCTTGCGCCGTATCTCCGCTTCAAGCCCCTCTTCGCGGCGGCGCAGGCTTTCGGCAACGAACGACGGGTCGTCGGTGTTGACGAGGCTCTCCGCTTCGCCGAGCGTGAAGCCGCAGCCGCGGTATGACATCGCAAGCATCAGCGAGACGATGTCCGGCCTTTCGTAAAAGCGGTAGCCTCCGCCGCCCTCGCGGCGGGAGCGCACAATTCCGCCGCGCTCGTACAGGCGTATGCCTTCCGCCGAAAGGCCGAGCAGCTTGGATATTAGCCCGATGTGGTACTTCATTTACAGAAAAGGCGGGGCGCCAGGCCCCGCTCCGTTATTTTACGGCCCCGTCTCCGAACGGCGGCTGCGGCGCGGAATGTGCGCCGTTTGCCGGGAATAATGCTGCGGAGGCTGCTTCCGGTTTTTTCGCCGGTTTTGCGGCCTTGGGCGATTTTTCCGCGCCGTCGGGGATGACGAGTTCGCGCAGCGACGCTGCGAGCCCAGCGACGCCCTGTATCTCTGAGGGGATTATTATCTTCGTCGCCTGTCCGTCGGCGGCCTTCTCGAAGGATTCAAGGCTGCGCAGCGCTATGACCTCGCGCGTCGGCGCGGCTTCGTTGAGCATCCTTATTCCGTCGGCGACCGCCTGCTGCACCGTGCGTATCGCTTCCGCCTCGCCCGCCGCTTCGCGGATTTTCTGTTCGCGCACGGCGTCGGCGCGCAGTATCGCGGATTCCTTTTCGCCTTCCGCTATCAGGATTTTGCTCTGTTTTTCACCCTCGGCGAGCAGTATCGACTCGCGTTTTTCGCGTTCGGCCTTCATCTGGCGCTCCATCGCGGCCATTATCTCCTTCGGCGGCTCTATGTTCTTGACCTCGACGCGGTTGACCTTGATGCCCCATTTATCGGTCGCCTTGTCCAGCGTCTCCGTTATGCAGGAGTTGATATGGTCGCGCGAGGTGAGCGTGTGGTCGAGCTCCATCGAGCCGATGATGTTGCGCAGCGTCGTCGCGGTGAGGTTCTCTATCGCGGCGAGCGGGAACTCGACGCCGTAGGTGAGCATCTTCGCGTCTGTGACCTGGAAGAATACGACGGTGTCTATCTGCATCGTGACGTTGTCCTTCGTTATGACTGACTGCGGCGCGAAATCGACGACCTGCTCCTTGACCGAGACTTTGTTCGCTATGCGGTCGATGAAGGGGACTTTGATGTGCAGCCCCGCGCCCCACGTGCAGAGGTACGTCCCGAGGCGCTCTATGACGTAGACGTTCGCCTGCGGCACGATGCGCACGTTGGCCGCGACCACCATCACGAGCAGGAACACTATGAACACAAGAAATATCGTCGAAAGCATTTACTTTTCCTCCTGTTTTTCTTCCGTTGTCTTTTCTACTATCAGCGTCACGCCGCGAAGCTCCAGCACCTTCACGACCGCGCCTTTTTCTATCTTCGATCCGTCCGCGCTCCGCGCCTCCCAGTCGAGGCCGCCCGCGCGCACCCGTCCGCGCTCCGCGATGTTGTCGATTTCAGCGACGACCGCGGCTTCCGAGCCGATGAGCATGTCGGCGTTCGTCGGAGTGTGCCCGACGCGCAGCACCCGCTTGAAGAACGGGCGCGTAAATACGAGCGCCGCCGCGCTCGCCGCTATGAACACGGCTATCTGCATGTTGAACGACGCGCCGAGCCACGCGGGGACCATCGTGACGAGAGCGCCGATTGCAAACCATACGGAGAAAAGCCCCGCCGTCGAAGCCTCGACGACGCCGGCCGCTATTGCGACGATCAGCCAGAATATGACGGGGTTTGAAGTTATAAGCGACGCAAGCCACTCCATCAATCAGTTCCTCCCTTGCGCGGCGGAAGAAGAGCCGCGCGACAAGCATATCACAACAGCGCCTCCTTTGCGATTGATTTTTATGCGATATTTCAACAGCGGCGCAGTTTTGACATTCAAGCGAAATCCGCTATAATTTCAATGTTGCGGCGCGTCTTTGCGCCGTCGAGCGCCTTTTACAGGGGTTCCAGTCCCATGCGGCGCAAGCCCGTGAACCTCGTCAGGTCCGGAAGGAAGCAGCGATAAGCGGAATCTTGCGGGTGCCATGGGAGCGCTGGAACTCCTGCAAAGGGCGCTTTACTTTTATCCGCCCGGGGGGGCGTCTTCCATGAACGAGGCTCCGAAAAAATTCCTTCCGCTGAAAGCCGCGCCGGAGGCCGGAGACAGGCTCGTCGCCGTGCCTTGTTACGTTCTGTACGCGAATATGGCGGAGCGCGGGCTTTTCACGCGGCTCACAATCAGGGAGGTCACAGCGGTCGTGGACGCTTCGCGCGGCACGGCGGAGATAATAAACGGCTGTGTGGAGCCGTGCGAAATTCCCGAAATCCCCGAAGATATAAAAATCCTTCCAGCGCGGCTCAAGCCTTCCGAAGCCGAGGGCGCGGCGCTCGCCGCGGCGGCCGCGGCCTCGCCGCGCGGATGGAAGCGCGGTCTGCGCCATTCGGATCTATTTTTCAAGCACAGCGATAAAAACTCCTCCGCGCTGCGCCTCTATATAATACGCGGCCCCCTGCTTATAGACGCCTTTTCTGGCGAAAGCAGCGGAGCCGCGTCGTTGATCGAATTCCTTATCTAGTTTATTCTTTCGGCAGCGTCATCACGAAGGCCGCGCCGCCGAGCCGGCTTTCGCCGAGTTCCAGCCGTCCGCCGTGGCGTTCGGCTATTCTGCGCGATATGGAGAGGCCGAGGCCGTAGCCGCCGTTTTTCTTCTCCTTGCCGCGCGCGCGGTGCCCGTCGCCGCGGCGGAAACGTTCGAAGATTATCTCTTTGTCCATCTCGTGGACGCCCGGGCCGTCGTCGTCTACTATCAGCTTCCAAGCGTTCCCCGCGTCTTCCACGGAAACTTTTATATGGCCGCTCTCACCGCCGCCCTGTTCTATGTACTTGTGCGCGTTTTCCATGAGGTTCAGCAGAGCGCGGCGCAGGTCGCCGTATATGCCTTTTACGGAGGCTTCGTCGGGCGCGCTGACTTCGATTTGTATATTCTTTTTGTGCGGAAGGACTGTTATCTCGTCGCGCACGTCGGCGATCAGCTCTTTCAGGTTTACGCCGCCGAGCGTCGGCAGCTCGGGCACTGCGTCTGCGTCGAGGCGGACGAGCAGCAGCATGTCGTCTACAAGGCGGCTCATGCGCTCCTGCTGGCGCAGCAGGCTGTTGATGGTGTCGACGTCTTCTGCATGCTCCGGCTCTTTCATCTGCGGCGCGCTCTTCATAAGCTCAAGGCCCGTGCGCATTATCGCAAGCGGCGTCTGGAACTCGTGCCCCGCGTCTATAAAGAAGTCGCGGCGCGCCTCTTCGAGCCGCAGTTTGTCGGTCAGGTCCTGAAGCACTATCATGCGCCCGCGCGGAAGGACGAGCGTCGTAGCCTCGACCTCCACCCTGCCGCCGCGCATTACGGATATGGTCTTCTGTCCGTCAGGCTCGTCCAGCATCTGATACAGCTCGCCCGCGGGCAGGATGACCTCCACTGCGGAACCGCGCGCCGGAAGCTCGCCGCCGCCGTTTCCGCGGCAGATGCGCGCTGCCTCTTGGTTGATGTAGCGGATGCGCTTGTCGTCGTCTATGAGTATGACTCCGACGGGAAGAGCGCCGACTATCTGCGCGAGCTCTTCCTTGCGCTCCTGCGCCTCGTGTATCGTGCTCGCTAGAGAATCCTGCATGTTGTTGAGCGTGTTCGCGAGAGTCTGTATCTCGTCGTCGGCCGTTATCGGGAAGCGGGCCTTTTCTCCGCGCGCTATCTGCGCGGCCGCTTCGCTGAGCGTGTGGAGCGGCGTCATAATCGAGCGCAGCACGAGATATGTGCAGAGCCATATCAACGCAAGGGCCGCGATGAAATATTTAAGGAAGGGCACCGTAACGTTCTGCACTATCGACGAAAGCGCGGCGACCGGGTACGACAGGCGCACGACGCACTCCGCGCCTCCGGGCAGCACGGCTTTGCGCGCAGAATACACCTGCCACGCTTCGAGCGTCTTGCTGTAACGCAGCTCGAATCCATCGCCCGTCTCAAAAGCTCCGATTACTTCGCCGCGCGTGTAGTGGTTTTCAAGCTCTCCGGCGTCGGCCTTGTTGTCCATCAGCACGCGCCCGTCGGAGGCTATGACGGTCATGCGCCCGTCTGGATACATCTCCTGCCATACCTTTTCGGCGTGGACGAGTCCGGCCAATCCTTCGCGCTCCGCAGAGGATACGGCGACGGTCAGATAACGGCCGAGTGTGTCGCGCGCGCCGTCTACCGCGCTGCGGCGTTCAGCGTTGTAGATTATGAACCACGCCGCCGCGCCTATGACGCAGACGGCGAAGGTCATCAGCAGCGCTATTTTTTTCTTCATTGCGAGCGAACGCATAAAGGACATTTTATTCGCCCTCCTCCCATGTCAGCCTGTAACCGCGGCCGCGCAGCGTCTGCGCGGAGAGCGTCGGCTTCTTCCCGTCGTCGAGCTTCCTGCGGAGGCGCGACATGTGGACGTCCACCGTGCGAGTGTCGCAGCTGCCAAGCCCCCATATTTTGCGCAGCAGCTCGTCGCGCGAGACCGTGTGCCCCATGCGGCGCGCAAGCACTTCGAGTATGGAATATTCCGTCGGGCTGAGGTCAATCATGCTGCCGCGCAGCCAGACCTCTTTCTCGGCGGTGTCGAGCTTGAAATCCCTGTCTTCTATGATTTTCTTGGTGTCGGCAGGCCCCTGCGAGCGGCGCAGAAGAACGCGCACGCGCGCCAAGAGTTCGTCCAGCGGGAAGGGCTTTCTCATGTAGTCGTCAGCGCCCAAGTCCAGCCCCTGCACGACGTCCTCGGCCGAGCTGCGCGCGGTGAGCATCAGTATCGGGATGTGGCGCGTCTCTTCGTCGGACTTCACGCGGCGGCAGATCTCCCATCCGTCCATGAGCGGAAGCATTAGGTCGAGGATGACCAAGTCGGGCATCTCTTCGTATATCAGAGAGAGCGCGTTGTCGCCGTCGTAGGCGCAGACCGTCTTGTAGCCCTGCTGGCGCAGCGCGCGGCAGACGAACTGCGCAAGGCTCTCTTCGTCGTCTACGACGAGTATTTTCTGTGCCATCTCGCTACATCTGCCTCTTGCGGCGGTAGTCGGAGGCCTTCACCTGACGGCCCGTGTACATGTAGGCGATTCTCTCGGCGACGTTCGTCGCGTGGTCGCCCGCGCGTTCGAGTATGCGCGATACGCTCATGAGGCTCAGCGACTGCTCTATGCGCTCCGGCTTCTCCATGATGAGCAGCAGAAGCTCGCGTATTATCTGCTTGTCGAGGTCGTCCATGTCGTCGTCGTAAGGGAACACCTTCAGCACAGCCGCGCCGTCGTGCTTGTCGAGCGCCTCCATCGCCGTCGAGAGCATAGTCTTGAGTATCTCGACCATGCGCGGGATGTCTATCAACGGTTTGAGCGGCGGCTTCTTCGAAAGCGCGAGCGCCGCCTTCGCGATATTCTCGCCGTAGTCGCCTATGCGTTCGAGGTCTACCGCTATGTGCATGAGGCTGACGACGGAGCGCAGATCCTCGCCCAGCGGCTGGTAGCGCGCCGCGAACTCCATGCAGCCCGCGTCTACTTTTTCTTCAAGTTCGTCTATGAGGTCGCCGTCGTCGATGACTTTCTGGGCAAGCGCCGCGTCGTTGTTTTTGAGCGCCCAGACGGCCTGCTCCACAGATTCGGCCGCCAATCCGCCCATGCGGTAGATCATGTTTTTCAGGGCCGAAAGGTCCTCTTCAAGCCTTTTTCTCGTGTTTATCGTAGTCATTTTTTTACGCCCCGCTCCAATCTTGCGTGAAACTCTAAAACTTAGCCGAATCTGCCCGAGATGTAGTCTTCCGTGCGCTTGTCGCGCGGCGAGGTGAACATCTTCGAGGTTACGTCATATTCTATCAAATCGCCCAGCAGAAAGAAGGCCGTGTAGTCCGAGATGCGCGCCGCCTGCTGCATGTTGTGCGTCACTATGACGACCGTGTAGTCCTTCTTGAGCTCGTTGACGAGCTCCTCAATCCTCAGCGTAGACATCGGGTCGAGCGCGGAGGTCGGCTCGTCCATCAGCAGGATGTCCGGCTGCGTCGCCGTCGCGCGCGCGATGCAGAGGCGCTGCTGCTGCCCGCCCGACAGCCCCGTGCCGGGGGTCTTGAGTTTGTCCTTGACTTCGTCCCAGAGCGCCGCGCCTTCGAGGCTCTTTTCGACTATCTCGTCGAGCTTGTCCTTGTCCTTTATTCCGTTGAGGCGCGGGCCGTAGGCTATGTTGTCGTATATCGACATCGGGAAGGGGTTCGGCTTTTGGAAAACCATCCCGACCTTGCGCCGCAGACCGATGACGTCAGTGCTCGGAGCGAGGATGTTCTCTCCGTCGATGTTTATCGTCCCCTCGACGCGCGCCGACGATATAAAGTCGTTCATCCTGTTGAGGCACCTCAGGTAGCTGCTCTTTCCGCAGCCGGAGGGACCTATGAACGCCGTGACCTTGTTCTCGCCCATGTCGAAGGTTATGTCCTTCAGCACCTGGCGGTCGCCGTAATAGAGGTTGACGTGCTCCGTCTTTATCTTCGTGACGAAGGCCGCCTTTTCCTCTTCCCGCTGCGCACCGCGGTCTCTGACCTCGACTCGTATGTTCTCTTTGACTTCCATTTATCTGCCGTTCCTTTCCGCAAGCCGCGCGCGCGCAATCACGCCCGCCGCGCTAGTTCCCATGACCAGCCCTATAAGCACCAGTATCGCGCCGTACTCTATCGGCTCCGCGGCCGCCGGGTCGGTCGCGGAGGTCGCGAGCACGTATATGTGGTACGGAAGAGCCATGACCTGGCTGAAAAGGCTCTTCGCTATATTCGGGGCGAAGTACGCCGCGCCCGTGAACATTATCGGCGCGGTCTCGCCGGCGACGCGGCCTATCGCAAGAATCGCGCCAGTTATTATCGTAGAAGCCGCCGAGGGCAGGACGACCTTGAAAATCGTCTGCGCCTTCGTCGCGCCGAGCGCATACGACGCGTCGCGGTAATCCTGCGGCACCGCGAGGAAGGCCTGCTCCGCGACCGTTACGACGAGAGGCAGCGAGAGGCAGGCGAGCGTCAGCCCCGCAGAGAGAAGGCACGAGCCGAACTGCAGGAAGACGACGAAGAGCGAGAGTCCGAAGAGTCCGAAAATTACCGAGGGGACGCCCGCGAGCGAGCGGATCGAAATCCTCATGAGCCGCACGAACCACGTGTCCTTCGCATACTCGGCGAAGTAAAGCCCCGTGATTATCCCGACCGGCAGAGCCACGCCCATCGAGACGACGACGAGCTGCATCGTGCCGATGAGCGGCGTCAGTATGCCGCCCGCCATCATTCCGTCGCGCGGCGGCTGAGTCAGAAATTCTATCGAGAGAGTGCCCGCGCCTTTCTTAAGCAGGTAGAGCGCGACGGCTCCGATGACCGCGACGAGCGCGAGCGCGATAAGGCAGAAAAGAGCCGTCGCGAGCCTGTCGAAAAATCTGCGTCCGTATGTACGGTTCATCTCTTTTCACCTCTTTTTTCCACGTAGAGAGAAGCTAGGTTGATCGCCAAAGTCATAATCAGAAGTATCAATCCGGCGAAGAAGAGCGCGTGATAGTGCGTGCTCCCGACGGGCGTCTCGCCCATCTCCGCCGCTATCGTCGATGTGAGCGGGCGTATCGGGTCGGTGAACATCGTGGGCAGTATTGCAGCGCCGCCCGCCGCCATGAGGACGACCATCGTCTCGCCGAGAGCCCTCATTACGCCGAGCAGAGTCGCGGCGATGATTCCGGGAAGCGCGCTTGGGAAGACGACCTTGAATATCGTCTCCATGCGCGTCGCGCCGAGCGCGTAGGAAGCGTCGCGCAGCTCGCCCGGCACCGCGGCGAGGGCCTCGTCGGAAAGCGAGGCGACCGAGGGGATTATCAGGAATCCCAATAAAATCGAAGAGTTGAGAAGATTCAGGCCGCTCGGGATTCCGAGTCCGACCTGCATCCAAGGGGCTATTATCATCATTCCTATGAAGCCGAGGACTATCGACGGCAGGAAGCCGAGCATTTCAAAGAGGACCTTGAAGCACTGGCGCACCTTGCGCGGCGCAATCTCGGCTGAGAAAATCGCGAGCGCGATGGAGACGGGGATCGCCATCACGCTCGAAAGGAGGGTGGCCGCGAGCGTGCCCGCTATCAGGGCCGCCATCCCAAGCGCCGGGGGTTCTTCCGTCGGGTACCAGTCCTTCGAGAAGAACATCTCCCCCAGCGATGTAGATTCAAGGACGGGCAGCCCGTTCGCCACCAGGAATCCGAGGATGAAGACCAGGACGACTATTCCCGTCACCGCCACGCAGAAGACTACGCGCGACATTATCCTGTCTCCAGTGCCTCCGAAAGCCTGACCGGCTCTCACCGCCGTTTTGTTTCCGCTAGTGTTCATAAGGGCTGTCCGCCTTCTTCCTTCCGATTTAGACTACTTCACTTCGCGGAGCGATACGTAGCCGGTGCTGTTGACGATCTTCTGTCCGGCGTCGCTCTGCATGTACATAAGGAAGTTCAGCACTTCGCCCTGCGGCCAGCCGTTAGTGAACATGTAGAGGAAGCGCGAAAGCGGATACTGTCCGTTGCGGGCCGTCGCAGCGCTCGCCGCCACGCCTTCGACCTTGACGCCCTTGACGGTGTCGTTGACGTAGCCCATGCCTTCATAGCCGATCGCGTTGGGGTTCTTGCTGACCGTCGCGAGCATAGCGCCGCTGGAAGCAGTCACCTGAGCCTTCGCCGTCACGCGGGTCTTCTCGCCGGAATCCATGATCATTTCCTGCCAGGTGCCGTAGGTGCCGGAGCTGGTATCGCGTCCTACTACGACTATCGGAGCGTCGGCGCCGCCGACTTCCTTCCAGTTGGTGATCTTGCCGGAGAAGATGTCCTTCAGCTGGGCCTTTGTGAGGTCGGCTACCTTGTTGTCCTTGTGGACGATGGGAACGATGCAGTCAAGGGCGACCGCGAAGGGAACGGGATATACTTTCTTCGAGATGCAGTTCTGGATTTCGGAATCCTTGATGAAGCGCGAGGCGTTCGCTATCTGGGCGGCGCCGTCGGCGAGGGACTTGAAGCCGTTGCCCGTGCCGGTGCCGGAGACCGAGAACTGAACGCCCTGATGCTCCTTCATATACTGCTCGACCGCCGCCTGACCGAACGGGAGAACCGTCGTCGAACCGTCCATGACGATAGGCGCCGCCATCGCAGCCGAAGCCGCGGCGAGAACCAGTGTCGCTACAAATGCCGTTAATACTTTCTTCATTGCTACTCCTCCTAAAATTTTGTGATTGAAAGTATAATCCGGCGCAGTTAACGATGTGTGTACGAAATGTAACGGTAATGTAAAGGCGGAAAAAATGAGGCTGTAAGCTGATAAATTGACGCTCAGCGGTACGGCCTGCGCCAATTTCATAAAAATATGAGGCTTGGGGAACGACCGGGGCGCGCAGTCCGCGCGGCAAAAACTATGCATAAAATCAAAGCCGCGGAGTTTTTCTAATCCCCCTCCGCGGCTTTTTTATTCCCCACACAAAGATTTCCGGCGTCTGCCGTTTTTACGCTTTACTGCAGCTGGCCTCCAGCCGGCTGTTTTACCGGGTCTATCGGGCGCGAGACTACCGGGGACGAGAGGACTATCGCGGTGGTCGTCATTCCGCAGCTGCCCATTTTGCTGATGACCTCCTCAAGATGGCCGACCGAGGAGACTATGACTTTCAGGATGACGCCGTCGCTTCCCGTCAGATGATGGCATTCAAGTACTTCGGGGATGGATTTCGCCAGTTCGTCGGCCTGCGCGAGGAACGACACAGGTATGGACAGGCGCACGAAGGCCATTATCGGATAGCCGACGCGCGACTGGTCTACTATCGCGCGGTAGCCTAGGATTATCCCCGCCTCTTCCATGCGGCGCACGCGCTCTGCGACGGCCGGCGACGATAGGCCGACTTTGCGTCCGAGTTCGTTGAAGGATATTCTTCCGTCCTCCTGGAGGATTCTGAGTATCTGTCTGCCAATGTCGTCAAGAAGTTTATTGCTGAGCATCTGCTGAAACCCCGCCCTTCTCATAAAAAAATAACT
>DVKA01000002.1 GCA_018716365.1 Candidatus Caccocola faecipullorum | reverse complement strand
GCTCCTGGTGGGGCGGCGTCAACATCGAGTTCTTCGGCAACTACGGCCGAGTGATGGGCGGAATGCACGACGAGCAGAGCCGCTGGGAAGCCGGCGTCGCCTTCTCCGTCCCGACCAACAACTTCAACTCGAAGCTCATCTTCGTCTACGACCAGGAGGGCGGCTTCACCGTCGGCTACTCCGTCGGCCTCCCAAGATTCTGGGACGGCCCGCTGCCGTAAGACGCGCGGCATAAAGATACGAAAAATCCCCGCCCTCTCGGACGGGGATTTTTTATATGCCCACAATGCGCTGCCTGCAAATTTTCTATATCAGCTTCCTCGGCCTGCCGACGGGTTTTTTCTTTTCTCCCGTGAGGATTTCGCCGGCGAAGATGGCGGCTTGTTCGTAGCAGGGGGCGAGCATTTGGCGGAAGGGGTGTTCGCCACGCCAGAAGGGGAAGTCGTTCATTACGTCGAGCGCGGCGGCGCGGCGCGTGCGGTCGGCTTCGGGCTGTTCGAAGGTGAAGTCGCCCGCAGCGAACCAGTTTTCGCCGGGCTGCGGCGGCTCTTCGGAGACGGCGGCGCTTTCGTCCTCTTCGGGCGTTTCCGCGCCTCCCGTGACGCTTTCGGGCTCTTCGCCTGCTTCCGCGCTCCACGGCTCGGCGTCGTCCTCGTCGATGGGCAGCGGACCGTCGTCGCGCGGGCTTTCGAGCGTGAGCAGGTTTATCAGCGACTCTTTGTCAAGGCCGCGCAGCCTGAGCAAGATGAAGGGGTCGTCCTCGAGCTCTTCGCCGAGGAGCAGCAGCACGGCGATGATGTGCTTGCAGGGCGTCGCGTCGTCTGGGCAGGAGCATTTGAAGCGGCGCAGCGCGTTTTTGTTCGGGAAGAGCGGCGTGCCGGACTCTTTGAATATCTGTTCTATCTCGTCTGGCATTTCGCCCGCGAGCAGCTGCGCGGTGAAGGCGGCGCGCTCGCGGAAGCGGAAGAGTATCAGCTCGCGCGCGTCGGGCGTTACGGTCTCGAAGCCCAAGCGTATCTGGTAGGGCGTTTTGCGCGTGCCCTGCACGAAGGCGGTGACGAGGCCGGGCTCTATGGCGATGCTGACGACCTGCCCGCGCCGCGCGTAGCTTTTGCCGCGCGATATGCGCGCCGCGTCGATGCACTGTTCTATGACCGTGACCCAGCGGCGCGACCACCAGTTCGTACCGTAGGCGTGCCCGCGCGCGGTGCGCGACTTTATGCCGCAGCGCGTCTCGCGCGGTTTTTTGTAGCGGTAAAATTTTTCTTCGCGTTCGAACTGCGTCATATGTTTTCCACCGCCTCTTTTTCGAGCGAGAAGAGCTCGTAAAGGTCGCTGTCGCTCATTTCGGTGATCCAGCTTTCGCCGGCGCCGACGAGCATCGAGGCGAGCTCTTTTTTCGATTCAATCAAAGCTTCTATTTTTTCTTCGAGCGTGCCGCGGCAGCAGAAGTAGTGCACCTGCACGTTGCTGCGCTGGCCTATTCTGTAGGCGCGGTCGACGGCCTGCTGCTCGACGGCGGGGTTCCACCAGCGGTCGAACATGACGACGTGGTTAGCGCGCGTGAGGTTCAGCCCCGTGCCGCCCGCTTTGAGCGAGAGTATGAAGAAGGGCGGCGCGTTTTCGTCCTCCTGGAAGCGGCGCACCATTTCGTCGCGTTTCTCGCGCGGCACGCCTCCGTGCAGGAACAGCGCCTCTCGCCCGAACATCTCCTGAAGGAATTTTTTGAGTATCGCGCCCATCTCTGCGTACTGCGTGAAGATCAGCGCGCGGTCGCCCGCGGCGAGCATTTCTTCGGCTATTTCTGCGAGGCGCGCCATTTTGCCTGAGCGGTTTTTGTAGTCGGATTTGTCTTTGACGTAGAGCAGCGGGTGATCGCATATCTGTTTCAGCGCAGTTATCGCGCCGAGGACTACGCCCTTGCGTTTTATGCCCTCCGCGCCTTCAAGCTCCTGTGTGAGCGCGGTCGTGACTGCGCTGTACAGGCTCGCCTGCTCGCGGCTCAGAGTGCAGAATTCCTTCGTCTCGATTTTTTCGGGAAGGTCGTCGATTATCTCTTTGTCGGTTTTGAGGCGGCGCAGGATGAAGGGCGCGGTCATGCGGCGCACGCGGTCCATCGCCTTTTTCTCGCCGGCCTGCACGGGCCGCAGGATTTCGCGCGCGAAGCGGGCGCGGTTCGGCATCAGGCCCGGCATGAGGAACTCCATCAGAGACCACATATCGCCGACGTGGTTCTCGACCGGCGTGCCTGTCAGCGCGATGTGCCAGCCAGCCTTCAGGGCGCGCGCCGCGCGCGACTGGTAGGTGTCGGGGTTCTTTATGTTCTGGGCTTCGTCGAGTATGACGCCGGCCCATTCTATCTTCGAGAAGAGCGCGCTGTCGCGGTGTAGCAGCGAGTAGGAGGATATGACCAGCGTATCTTCGAGCCCGCCGTCGGTGAAGATGTTGCCGCGGCTGCGCTTTATGCCGTGGTGTATCAGCGTTTTCGTGCCGGGCGTGAATTTCTCCGTCTCGCGCCGCCAGTTCTCCATCACGGAGGTCGGGCAGATGAGCAGTATCGGCCGCTTTTCGCCGCGCACGCGCAGATTTTTAATGAGCGCGAGCGTCTGCACCGTCTTGCCGAGGCCCATATCGTCGGCGAGGCAGGCTCCCATGCCGAGGCGTATGAGGCGCACGAGCCACGCGAGCCCCTTCGCCTGATAGGGGCGCAGCCGCCCGCAGAAGCCTTCGGGCGCGTCCATCTCCTCAAGCGGCGCGGAGCCCGAGAGCAGCGCGCGCACCGAGTCGATCCACGGCGAGCCCGCGACGGCGGAGAGCGGAGCGTCGTTGTAGTCCTGGCGCAGCGACGAGAGCAGCGCTTCGCGGCGCTCTATCTTCTGCGGCATTTTCTTGAGTGCCGCGGTTATTTTCTCCACTTCGTCGCGGTAGATGATGACCCAGCGGCCGCGCAGGTTCGTGAGCGGCGTCTTGAGCTCCGCGAGCGTCGCCAGCTCCTCCTGCGTCAGTATGTCGCCGCCGAGGGCGACTGACCAGTCGACGTCGAGCATATCGTCGAGGCTCATCTGCCCGCCGGGGACGAAGGCGTTCGCGTCGCGCAGTTCGGCGCGCACGGAGAGGCGCGGGCGGTCGGAGAGCTGCCCCCACGCAGAGGGGAGCTGCACCTGAATGCCCTGGTCTATTATCGAAGTTACATGATTCTGCAAAAAGTCGAAAAGGTCGTCCGAATCGAGCCTGCATTCGCATGGAAACGGCGTTTCGAGGCTCTCGGCTATTACCGGTACGCGCGAGGCGAGGTGTCCCAGTATCTGGAGCATATAGCGGCGCGGGTTTGTGTGTGTGTGGTCGAACCACGCACGCTCCGCGTCTCCGGGGCTCCACACGCGCTCGGCGGGGATTATCAGCGAAGGGTCCTGTGTAGACTGGAGATGCCACGAGAGCCGCCAGACGTTTTCGTCGGTCGAGGGCTCCTCTATGCGCATGAAGAGACGCCACGGCTGCGCTGTGACGGCCTTCAGCGAGTCGGCCCAGTCGCGTATCTGCGGATAGAGCGCCGCCATCTCGTCGTGCCACTGGACGAGCGGGCCGCGCTTCCAAATAAGCGAGCGTATCCATATTTCGTGCGGGTTGCCTGAGTTTATGCGCCGCCCCATTTCGGATGCGCCGTGCTGCGAGGCTCGTATCATCGAGTCGATGAGCCCTTCGAGTATCAGCATTGCGTTCTCGCGCCTGCGGCGCGGCTCCGGCTGCGGCTCTTCAGTGAATACGCCGCAGAGGACGGGCGGCATGGCCTTTGCGAAGGCCGAAAATTCGTCCTGATATTTTGCGAGTATGACGGGCCGCCACTGCGAGGCGTATGTCTCGCAGAACGGCTCCATGTCCGGGATGTAGGTCCCGCGCTGCACGAGCGCCGCCGCGTATTCGAGCGCGCGGCAGATGTATTTGAAGTCGTCGGCGAGGATTATTCCGGGGGCCGGTATCCTTTCGCCGCACTCGCGCATCATGCGCAGCATCGCCGCAAACTCCGCGAACTCGACCGGAAGCGCGGGGACGCGGAAAATTTCGAGCTTCGCCTCTCCCGCGGACTGCGGCGCGTCGCCAAGTATGCCGTCCGACGGCGCGGGGACGCCGTCCTTCGCGGGAAGCAGAATATATATGTGGGTCGCCAGCTCGTTGGTCTTGCGCGTGCCGCGCACGCCCGTTTCCTTGAGCGCGGCGCGCAGCTCAGGCGGCTTCGCGCCCCACGGGAGCGCGGCGTATCCGTCCTCGCCGGGCCGCGGGCGGCGCAGCCTGTCGAATGAGACCTCGCCCCAGAGATATACGCAATTCTGTTCGTACGCCAAATGTAGAATCAGCATCTGAAACCTCGCTGCATAAAAAAGGCGGACGGCTCTTCCGCGCCGCGCGCCTCCGTTATTTACCTATTCAAAACAGCTCCCGCCGATGAACTCTCTGATGATGGAGAGGTTCGGCACGTCGTCCGACGGAATTACGGGGACGAAATGGAGCATTGCAAGAAGCCTCTGCGCCTCGCCGTAGACAGGGGAATCCTCCGGCACAGTCTTCAGCAGCGGGACGACGTAGCCCTTGAGCACGGGAATCTCGTAGGCAAGCGCGGTGTTGAATATCGCGTCCGCGTTGTCCTGATAGGGGAAGATATGGCGGAACGAGCCGCGCACTACGGAGGGCCACTGTTTCAGCGTCGCCTCGGCGGAATGCCCGCGCGTCCGCGCGTCACGCACGAGGCGGCGGATGAGCCGCGTGTCGGTCGTTCCGAGCCTGTTGTGGAAATCTATGTTCGTGCCCGTCAGCGGGCAGATGAAAATGTTGTATTTTTTATCCGCGGGAACGCTCTGCGTGAGCCTGCTGTTGAGGCCGTGGATGCCCTCGATGACGAGCAGCTCGTTCGGCGCGAGGCGCATCTTCCAGCCCTTCGTGCGCTTGCCTGTGAGGAAGTCGAATTTCGGCACGTCCACCTCTTCGCCCGCGAGCAGCGCGGAAATCTGCTCGTTCACAAGGTCGAGGTCGAGCGCTTCTAGCGCCTCGAAGTCCGGCCTGCCGTCGCGGTCGAGCGGCGTGCGCTCGCGGTCAACAAAATAGTTGTCGAGTTCGAGCGTCCGCGAGCGAATGCCCGAGGCGAGAAGCTGGACGCGCAGGCGGCGCGACGATGTGGTCTTGCCGGAGCTCGACGGCCCTGCGAGGCAGAGCAGCCTCACATCTGGGCGCGCCTCTATCTCCTCGGCAATGTGGCTCAGCATCTTCGTGTGCAGCGCCTCGCAGAGCATGATGAGGTCGCGCGAGCCGCCGCCGGTGACGATTTTATGTATTCCCGCGCAGGTGCTGACGTCGAGATTTTTCAGCCACGCGGTGTGCTCCTGTATGAGCCTGAAAAGTTTCGGCGATTCGGAGAAAGGCATGGTCTTGCACGGGTCGGAGAGCGTCGGACCGGAGATGAAAAGGCCGCCGCGGTACGGATGCAGCTCGAAGGTCGGCGTGAGCGAGGCGCGGTCCGCGAGCGCGCCGCCGAAAAAGTCGTAGACGCCGCCGCATCTGTAAAGAATAACGGGGTCGGTCCCCGCGTAGCGCAGCAGCTCTTCCTTGTCGCTGTAACCGAGCGCCGACATCATCGCGCGCGCCACGTCTATCGGGAAGACCTCGCGGCGTACCGGCTCGTCCTCCGCTATCATGCGGTTCATCTCCGCGCGCAGCGCGGCGCAGTCCTCTTCGGTCAGCTCGCGCTCCGGCGACTCGTAGAAATACGAGTAGAGCATCGACTGCGTGAGGTGCAGCCGGACGCCGAGCACGCGCGTAGCGGCGGCGGTGAGCAGGAAGGCCAGCGTGCGCGTGTAGACCTCTATGCCCTCTATGCTGTCGGTAGTTATGAATTCTATGTAGGAGTCCATCACGAGCTCCCAGGAGAGCGGGCGCTGCTCGCGGTTCACGCGGCAGGCTACGACGGTCTCCTTCTTCGGGAAATTTGAGAGGGCGAGCGCCTCGCGGGCCGTAATGGTTTTGTCGCTGCTGAGCGTACAGGCGTCTTTTATTTTTATTTCAAAGCTCACGGCATTTCCTCCAAATTGCCTGCGAAGTATCAGGCATCAGACTACATTTAAGCATTTTAGCACAACGCCGCGCGATTTGCACAAAAAACAGGCGGCTCGCAGCGAGCCGCCCGCGCGTTTTTTATGATTTCGGTGAAACTAGCCCTCGATCGTCAGCTTCTCGATGACGACCTTCTTGAGCGGGCGGTCCATCGAATCGGTCGGAAGTTTGCCGATCGTCTCGACCACTTCCATGCCTTCCTTCACCTGTCCGAAAATCGCGTGCTTGCCGTCGAGCCACGGCGTCGGCACGAGCGTTATGAAGAACTGCGAGCCGCCGGTGTCCGGCCCCGCGTTCGCCATCGAGAGCACGCCGGGCTTGTCGTGGCGCAGCCCCTTGCCGAACTCGTCCTTGATGACGTAGCCCGGGCCGCCGGTGCCGTTGCCCTTCGGGCAGCCGCCCTGGATCATGAACTCGTCGATGACGCGGTGGAAGGTCAGCCCGTTGTAGAAGCCCTTCTCCGCGAGGTCGGTGAAGTTCTTGACCGTGTTCGGCGCGAGGTCGTTGTAAAGCTCGATTTTGAACGTGCCGTAGTTCGTCTCAAAGACCGCGGTCTGTCTCGCGGGTTCGGCTGCCTCCGCCTTCTTCGCCGCGAAGGGGGCCATCGCCGCCGCCGCGACCATTGCGCTGAGAGCAAGAATTTTCATTATCTTCGTCCTCCGTTTCATCATGTTGATCAGCTCCTGCATTTTATCATATAAATTTGATGTTGACCCTGCATTCCTTGAGGAAGCCCGTGGGCAGGTAAGACATCTTCGCGGCGCGCAGCCCGGCGTCGTTCATGTCCTCCTCGCGGTTTACGATTTCGAGTTCCGGGTGTTCGGCGACCATGTGCGAAAGGAATTCCTTGTTGATGACCTGATAGGCCGCTCCGTATTCAAGGCTCGCCTTCTCGTAGTGGACGACGAGCATGTTGCCCGCGAGTTCGCCGACGGTGTAGGCTTCGATTTTTTTGCCGACTCGGATGGCTCCGCCGCAGAGATTCGGTATGTCGTGCCAGTGGTGGAGAATGCGGTGAATCGCGTGGTCCTCCTCGACTAGTCCCTCGCTCTGCCCGCAGTTGTTTATCTGGCACCACGACTGCTGGAATTCGATAATCTCGTCGAGAATGGCGTCCGTCAGCGGCTCGAAGGTGTAGTCGTAATTTTTGCGGAACTGGTTCACGCGGTTGCGCTTCTTCATATACTTGTTGCCCGCGAGCGTCGCGAGCGCGTGGATGTCGTAGAGGTACTCCCACGTTCCGCGGTCGTCCGTCACCTCGACCTTCGCGTGTCCTGCCAGCTCGCGCGTCCATATCGCCGCGAGCGTCTCGGGCACGAGGTCTATCTCTATCTCGTCCCCGTAGTGCGCGCGCAGGATCTGCGGCCAGTCGCCGCGCTCCCAGCGCCCGACCGGCGCCAAGTCGTTGAGTCCCTCTTTGCGCTGGTGCAGCCAGTAAAGGTCGTTCTCTTCATCGTAGGCTATCTTTGTTCCGTAATCGGGGCCGAGGCTCCAAATTATAGGAAAGCAGTAGTCCGAGGTGCGCTGGGCGCACATGTTCCAATGTTCCAGATAATGCTGCGCTTCGTCTAACGTTATATCGTGAAATTCAAGATTCACACAAACTACCTCCGGCTTATTCGTTAGCAGTAAGATTTTACCCCATTTGTAAAAAGCGTCATAGCCAAAAAATATAGAATTTCTGCTACAATCTGCGGAGGAAAGGAAGAGGGCCGCGACTCCCGAAATATTTTCGCGGCGGCCCGAAATTACAGACGATGCCGTTTGACGATGACGAAGATATAAAATGTCCCGAAACAGTGCCCGAGGAACAGAAAGGGCTGACCGAAGCGGAACGGAGCTGGAGCGTGAAGAAGACGCAGCGCCCGCGCGTGCCGCGGAGCGTCTTTATCGCGGCGGCGCTTCTGCTGCTCGCGGCCTTCGCGGGCGGCGGATGGTGGTATTACCGCACGAACGTGCTGCCCGAGGAATATTACATGCGCGCGGCGCAGCTCTTCAAAGCAGGGGACTACGCAGGCGCGGAGGAACTCTTCGATAAAATCAAGAAGCTGCGCCCGGAGCGGCGCGACCTCTTCTACTACAAGGCCTACTGCCGCGAACAGCGCGGCGACAAGGCGGCCGCCGTCAAATATTACGAGGAACACCTTAAAACCGAGCCGGAGGACGTGAAGGCGATGGTGCGCCTCGGATGGCTCTACCTCGGCCGCGGGGACTACAACGCGGCGCTGAAATGGTTCCGCGAGGCGGCGAAGCGCGAAAAGAAAGACGCCGCGCTCTGGCGGATGACCGCGGAGGCCGCGGAGAAATCCGGCGACAGGGCGGAAGCCTCCGCCGCGTGGCTCGCCGCGGCGAAATCCAGTGACGCTGCGGACGACGTCATGAGCTGCGGCAAGGCGCTGCTGCGCATAGGCGACTACCGCGCCGCGATGACGGCCTACGAACTTGCGGCGAAGGCCGCGCCCGATGACAAAGCGCCGCTTCACGGCCTCGCCGCCGCAAAGGCGATGCTCGGCCTGCCCACGAATCCGCGGCTTGTAATCGCGCCCGGCGAAGCTCTCGGCGCGGTGAAGCTCGGCGCTACGAAGGCCGAGGCGAAGGCCGCGATGGACGGCCGCTCTCCCGACGCGAAGCAGTTCGGCGAAATCGGCGGAAAATCCATGCTCGCCGGCCGCGCGGTCGAGATATGGAGCTACGACGGCTCGCGCGCGATGCGCATAATATTCATCGGCGGCGAGGTCCACGAGATAGAGACCGCGTCTCCGCTCTACAAAACCGAAGAGGGCCTCGGCCTCTCGAACTTCCTGCTCGCGAAGAACTCGGACAAACTTAAAGAAAAACGCGAAACGCGCGAAGGCGTCCTCGTCTGCCCCGTCAAGGGCGGCGGACTCACCTTCTACGCCTACGGCATAGCCGGGGACGGAGCCTCCGCTGAAGAGACGAAGCTGCGCGTCCACCGCGGCGCGGTCAGCATCGACGGCGCAAACGGCTTCCCGCTGATGACCTTCGGCTCCGCCGGCTAAATTCGGCGGAATGGCGGCCCCGCGCGAAATCCTCAAAAAAGTATTCGGCTACGACAGCTTCCGCAAAGGCCAGCTTGAGCTTATCGAAGCGATAGCCTCGGGCCGCGACGCGATAGGCGTCATGCCGACCGGCGCGGGCAAGTCGCTCTGCTACCAGATACCGGCGATAATGGCTGGCGGCCTCTCCATCGTCGTCTCTCCGCTCATATCGCTGATGAAAGACCAAGTAGACGCGCTGCGCGAAAACGGTGTCGGCGCCGCGACGATAAACAGCGCGATGGACTGGGAAGAGGCCGCGGAGGTCTTCCGCGCCGCGAGAAGCGGAAAAATCCGCCTGCTCTACGTCGCGCCTGAGCGGCTCGAAGGCGGCTTCGGCGCTTTCCTGCGCGAGGCCGCGCCGAAACTTGTAATCGTAGACGAAGCGCACTGCGTCTCCCACTGGGGCCACGACTTCCGCCCTTCGTACCTCAACATCGCGCCGGTCATAGAAAGCCTGCCCGTGCGCCCGCCCGTCGCGGCCTTCACAGCGACAGCCACGCCCGAGGTGCGCGCGGACATCATAGAACAGCTCGGCCTGCGCGACCCATTCTCGCTCACCACCGGCTTCGACCGCGAAAACCTATTCTTCCACGTCGAGCGCCCCGACGACAAAAACGCCGCGATGATGCGCTACGTCGGGCAGTTCCCCCACGCCTCCGGGATAATCTACTGCTCCACGCGCAAGACCGTCGAAGAGGTCTGTGAGCGGCTGCGCAAGAAAGGCGTCAAGGCCGTTCGCTACCACGCGGGCTTGTCCGACGCGGAGCGCGCGCACAACCAAGAGGAATTCATACACGACCGCGCCCCCGTCATGGTCGCGACCAACGCCTTCGGCATGGGCATAGACAAATCAAACGTCCGCTACGTCCTGCACTACAACATGCCGCAGAACCTCGACGCCTACTATCAGGAGGCGGGGCGCGCGGGCCGCGACGGCCTGCCCTCCGACTGCCTGCTCTTCTACGGAGCGCGCGACGTGATGACCGCGAAATTCTTCATCTCGCAAAGCCCCGAGGAGACGCGCGCAGCCGCGAACAAAAAGCTGCGCGCGATGATAGACTACTGCCACACCTCCGGCTGCCTGCGCGCCTTCATACTAAACTACTTCGGCGAGCACGATGCGCCAGAGAAATGCACCGCCTGCGGCAACTGCACAGAAAACACCGAGCGCGCCGAAATCACGACCGAGGCGCTGAAAATACTCTCCTGCGTCTACCGTATGTCCGAGGCGAGCGGCGGAAAACATTACGGAATATCCATGCTCGTCGACGTGCTTCGCGGCTCGAAGCGCGCGGAGGTGCTTGCGCCCGGATTCGACAAAATATCGACATATGGGCTGCTCCGCGAGCGCAGCGCGCGCGAAGTGCGCGAAATGACGGACTTCCTCATCGCCGAGGGATATTTGCAGGTTGGCGGCGAATTCCCGACGCTTTCGTTCACACCGCGCACGATACCCTTCTTCAAAAACCCGACGCCGCTCGTCATGCGCGTCAGCGAAAGCGACAAAGCCAAGGCCGAGCGCATAAAAAAGCGCACGCGCGAAATCTCCGCCTCGGCCTCCGAGGGCCTCTTCGAAGAGCTGCGCGTACTGCGCCGCGCGATAGCCGCGGAAAACGGCGTGCCTCCCTACGTCGTCTTCTCAGACAAAACCCTCGCCGCAATCTGCGACGCGATGCCAGACGACGAAGAGGACTTCCTCGAAATCCCCGGCGTCGGCGCGGCGAAGCTCGAACGCTACGGCGAAGCATTCCTCTCCGTAGTCCGCGAATGGAAGCAAAGGGCGTAAAATAAAGACAACGACAAAAAACAGCAAAGGAGCAGAAAACAATGACAGCGACAGAAGCAATCATGAAACGCAGAAGCATCAGGAAATTCACCGGCGAGCCCGTAAGCAGAGAGACCGCGATGAAACTCATAGACGCGGCCGCCGCAGCGCCGAGCGCGATGAACCTCCGCCCCGTCCGCTTCATCCTAATGGACAAACAGGACATGGCGAAGCTCGCCGCGACGGTAGAGCAGAAAGCGCCCTTCGAGCAGGGCCAGTGGGCGATAGCCATCTGCGCCGACACGCGCGGCTACACCGGCGGCACCGGCTGGATCGAAGACGCGTCCGCAGCGCTCGAAAACATCCTGATAGCCGCGACGGAGCTCGGCCTCGGCTCGCTCTGGTACGGCGTCTACCGCCGCGCCGCCAAAGAACCCCAGGTCCGCGCCGCGCTCAACCTCCCCGAAGGCGCGGAATGCACCGGCATCGCCGTAATAGGACACCCGGCGGAAGAAAAAGAGGAACATGGACAAGCTGACGCGAAGTTCGTGTTCGAGTCGGCGTGGAAGGAATAAATTCCGAAGCGTAATAAAACCGGCGCGGAGCTCCGAAACGCGGGGCTCCGCGTTTTTTATCGTCCTCACGCTTTGCTATAATTATCCCGTTATATGCGAAAAACATAAATTTGCTGCAACGGGGGTAATCTGATGCCTGTCCCGAAATATTACGAAATGCAGAGACCTTTTCTCGAAGCGCTGAAAGACGGGAAACCGCATTCGATGAAAGACATCGTCGATTTTATAATCGGGTATTTTCACCTGAGTACAGAAGATATTGCGGAGATGCTGCCGAGCGGAAGGCAGAGCGTCGTCCGCAACCGCGCCGGATGGGCGAGCACGTATCTGAAAAAGGCCGGACTGGTAGAGAGCCCTGCGCGAGCGGTTTTCAAAATCACCGAAAGAGGCGCGGAAGCGCTGCGCAGCGGGCCTGAAGTCATCGACGACAAATATCTGATGCAGTTTAAAAGTTTCCGCGAGTTTATCAACGTCCCCGCAGAAGAAGGCTCCGCGAAGCAAGCCGGAAAAACGCGGGGCGAAGCGGACGCGCGCGAAAGCCGGACGCCTGACGAAATCCTCGAAACGGCTTTCAACGAACTGTACTCTCAGCTTGCCGGCGACATTCTGCACGAAGTCGCCAAACTGACGCCGTCGGCCTTCGAACAGATGGCGATAGACCTGCTTCACAAAATGGGCTACGGCGCGTTTGAAAACGCAGGGCGCGTCACCTCCGCGTCGCACGACGACGGCATAGACGGAATCATAATGGAAGACCGCCTCGGCTTCAGCCTGATCTATATTCAGGCAAAGAAATGGGACGCCGACAGCACCGTCGGCCAGCCGGAATTGCAGAAATTCGTCGGCGCGATTGCAGGGCGCGGAGGCAAAGGCTTATTCGTCACGACCGCAAAATTCTCACAGAAAGCCGTCGAGTATGCGAACCGCCAGCACATTATTCTAATCGACGGCGCAAAGCTCGCCCGCCTCATGATAGAACATAACTTCGGCGTACGCGTGAAGCGGGTTTTTGAAATCAAAGACATCGACACGGACACGTTCAACGATTACAGCGACGATTAGCGGTTTTCAGACAAGGGGCTCTGAACCCCTCTGAGGGCCGCCGTATACCGAGGAGAAGGAATCGTACGTACAATTCGAAGCCGTGGGCGCGGACGTCACGCTTGCCGGCTGTATCAACGCCTCGAAGCCAGACGGTACGGCCGTCATGACCGGCAACTGCATGACAAGGACTATCCCCGTCAACATCAACCGCGTCGTTTTGTTCTAAGAACTCCAGCGCATTTTTGAGTGCTTGGCGTCATAGCCCACCCCGATACTCTAGGCCGTCGTGGGGCGGTAACGATAAAACGTAAAAATCTGCCGCCGGCGTAAATTCCGGCGGCGGGCGGAGATTCAAGAAAAGTGCAAGGAACCCGGCGAAACACAAACCCCTGAGGCCGTAGATCAGCGGCTTCAGGGGGTGTATAATTCACGCGCGGCCGCGCGCCTTTAGTGTCCCGATGTAAGTTTCAGGCCGATAATCCCGGTTATAAGAAGCGCGACGAAGAAGAGGCGCAGGAGTGTGACGGGCTCTTTGAAGAGCACTATCCCGACCGCGACCGCGCCTAGCGCTCCGATGCCTGTCCATATGGCGTAGGCCGTGCCGAGCGGCAGTTTCTTTATCGCAAGCGCGAGCAGGTAGACGCTGACGGCCATACCGGCGAAGGTGAGAAATGTAAATTTCAGGTTCGTGAAGCCGTGCGAGTATTTCATGCAGGTCGACCAGACTACCTCGAAAATCCCCGCAATAAACAATTCAATCCACGCCATCAGATATTTCCCCTTTATAAAAATAATCGCCTTCGCCCGCGCGTCTTCTAAGGCCTAACGACGCTGCGGCAAAGGCGTGGGCGACCACCCGGCGGCGGACGCTGCACGGCGAAGTATAGCGCACGGAGCGCGCTTTGGCAACGGCGGCACGGCGGAGATTTCGCGCGCGCCGGCAAGTCATGAAAAAAGGCGGAGCTCCGGCTCCGCCCTTTGAATTTTCGCTTCGCGCTACCACGCGCGTTCGTATATCGCTTTTACAGCCTCTTCGGTGAGTTTGCGCGGGTTGTTGTTTATCAGGCGCGTTTCTTTCATTGCGGCTTTCGCCATGTGCGCGGCGGCGTCCTGCGGGATTCCGAAGTCGCGCAGCCGCGTTTTGACGCCGCACTCTTCTCCGAGCGCGATCATCGCGTCGAGCGCGGCGGAAGCGGCGCGTTCCGCGCTCATTCCGGCAGTTGCGATGCCCATAGCTTCGGCTATGGGTACGAATTTTTCGGGACAGCCGTCGAGGTTGTATTCCATGACCCAGCGCAGCATTGCGGTGTTAGCCTCGCCGTGCGGAACGTGGAACTCGCCGCCGAGCGGGTATGCCATCGCGTGGACGCCCGCAGTGCCCGACATGGCGAAGGCCATCCCCGCGGTCAGGCTGCCGTAGGCCTGCGTGGCGCGCGCGGCGGCGTTGTCCGGCTCGCGCACGCAGGCTGCGAGGTTCGGCGCGATTTTGCGTATCGCGGCGAGCGCGAGGTCCTGCGTCAGCGGGTTCGTGCCGAGCGAAAGGTAGGACTCGACGGCGTGGACGAGCGCGTCCATGCCGGAGGCCGCAGTTATCGCCGGGGGCAGGCCGTGCGTCAGCTCCGGGTCTACGAGCGCGGCGTCGGCGACCATGTTTCCTCCGGCTATGCCTTTTTTCATTTTTTCTTCCGGGAAGGAGAATACCGCGACGGCGGAGACTTCGGAGCCGCTGCCCGCGGTCGTAGGTATCATTATCGTCGGCAGGCCGCGCGCGGGAACCTTCTCCGAGCCGACCATCGCCGCCGCGTCGAGCTCGGGGTATTTGGCGAGCACTGCCGCCATTTTTGCGAAATCCATCGAGCTGCCGCCGCCGAGCGCGACGATGCAGTCGCCGCCGAGCGCGCGTATATCGGCCGCGGCCCTGTAAAGCAGCGCGACGGGCGGCTCAGGCTCTACCTCGGGCCAGAGCTCCGGCTTCATGCCTGATTTGCGCACGTCGTCCATGAGGCGCGCGAGCTCTTCGCTATTTGCGATACTGCGCCCCGTTATGAAGACGGGCCGTTTCGCGCCGAGCGCGGCGGCTTTCCGAGCCGCGAGCTTCGAAACTCCGGCCTCGAATATGACTTCGCGCGGCATCCTGAAATTGAACGGACGTCCTGTAATATCCTCCATTTTAGTCACCTTCGTCATTCCCGCCCGGTACGCGGGAAAAATCTGTCGCGCGTAAGCGTCTCTCCAGCCTCCGCGACTACGAACAAATCGTCCCAGCGTCCCGAGACTAGCTTTTCAAGCACGATGTTGCTGCCCGGCACATGGCGCAGCTCGCAGCGCGTGATTTCCGCGCCGCGGCGCGCCTGCGCGAGAAAGTCCTCCGCGCGGCTGTCGTATGTTCCAGTCTCTATTATATCGGCGTGCGTGTAGCTTTCGAACCATTTGTCGAAGAGCGCCAGCCCCTGCTCGCGGCCGTACCTTTCGCAGACGGAACCGCGCAGCCCTTCGAGCGAGTATCGGCCCGTGTCCGTGTCCCTGATGTAGATGTGTCCCGGCTCTTTGAGGTTTTCGTGCGGCGCGCCGTCGGTGTTGAGCAGCAGTGTGATGCAGTCGTCCACGCGCGGCGCGACGACGCGCACCGGTACGCGGACGGATTCCCAGGAGCCGCCGCAGAAGCCCATTGCGACGAGAACGGTGTCGAACTCGCCCGCAATTTCTGCGAGCGCCTGTATCAGCTGAAGGCGCATCTCTTTCGGCTCGGTGTGATAACGTCTGTCGACGCAGCGCATTGGGTAATTCGTCCCCATCTTTTGCTGCGCGGCGGCCGCCTGACGCGCCATCGAGCTGCATGCCAGTATAACGGCGTTCATTGCGGAGTTTTCCATATTTTGCGCTCCGCGCCGTCAGCGTCCGACAATCGCGGGGATTCCCGAAATTTCCCTGACGACCGGAACGGTCGAGCTCGCGTCAAGCTCGCCGCAGAAGAAGAGGTCGTTGTCGAAACCGAGGCCGGAGAGTATCTTTCCGTGCGCAGACTCCTGACAGACCGCGGTAATGTCCGGGCCCATCGCCTGCCACAGCGACATGGCCGCCATCGCGCCGTCGGTGAGTTCCATCGATTCAGCGCCGTTCGACGGAGCGAGAGCGAGCAGCTTTTCTACGAGCATTCCCGCGCATATCGTGTCTTCGAGCGAAAATTCTCCGTTGCGCCCCGCGCAGATTATCCCGACGTCGGGGCCGGCGCAGAGCGCGTCCCACGCCGCGGCCTCGGCGTTGCGCGCGCAGCCGGCTATGACGTGCGCGCAGTTTTTAACGGCGCGCATTATCGCGCGCGTGCCGTTCGACGTCGTGATTATCGCGTGCTCCGGCGCGCCCGCGGCCTGAAGTTCGAGCGGCGAGTTTCCGAAGTCGAAGCCCGGCGCCGGCAAGCCGCCGCGTTCGCCCATAATCTTCCAGTCCTCGCCAAGCTTGTCTCTCATGGCGAAAGCTTCGTCAACCTCGGTAACGGGCACGAGCACCTCGCCGCCCATGTCGAAGAATGTCGTTATCTGCGTCGTCGCCCGGAGCAGGTCGACGACGATGCGCGCGTCGTGTTTTTTCAGAGCCTCGCACGGAAGGAAAGCCACGTCGAATGTGTATTTCAATTTGAGAGACCTCCAAAGTTCATATATGCAGAATTATATAACCGCGCCCATGCCGCCGTAAGCCCCGCTCGAATAAAAAAGCCCGCCTTGCGGCGGGCGCGTCTGTAAAATCTGCGGCGCTGGCGGCGCTACACGTTGCGCCAGCGTTTGAAGCCCTTGCCGACGACCTCGTCCGCCTCGGCCAAGACCATGAAGGCGCCGGGGTAGTGCTGCGCGAGAAACGCCTTAAGCTCGACCGACTCGCGCGTGCGCAGAAGCGTCATTATCGTGAAGCCCTCGTGGTGCTTGTAGCCGCCCTCGCTCGAAAGCAGCGTGCAGCTCCTGTTTAGGTGACGCGATATGAAGTCGACGACGGCCTGCGTGTCCGACGCTATGACGAATACGAGCTTGCGTCTCTCGAACGACGAGAGCACGCGGTCCATAGCCATGCCGTTCACGTAGCAGGCGATGAAGCCGTAGAGGGCGTTCGTGAGGCCGATGATGCCGATCGAGATAATCAGTAGCGTCATGTTGAAGTAGATGCTTATCTTGCCGACTTCCAGGCCGTACTTCTTGCGTATGACGGAGATAGCGATGTCGAGGCCGCCGAGGCAAGTCCCTTCGCGGTAGAGCAGACCGACGCCGAAGCCCTTAATCGCGCTGCCGACGACCGCGACGAGGAACCTGTCCTCGATGACGGGAAAAGGGATAGTCTGCATGAAGTCGAGCACGAACGAGACGAGAAACGCGTTGATCACAGTCCAGACGAGAAAGCGCCGGTTCAGCGTCCTCGCCCCCCACACGAGCATGACGACGTTCAGCGCCAGCAGAGTGTAGGCTGGGTTTATGCCTATCGTGTATTTCACAAGCACCGAAACGCCCATGACCCCCTGGTCGGCGAACCGGTAAGGCAGCGTGAAAGCCGCGACGCCTATCGAATAGATGACGATGGCGACGACAGACGTGACGAGCGTGCGCCACTCGGAAAAGAATAAAACTTCGGCTTTCTTATATAAATGCTTCCACTTCAACTCTTCGGACGGATGTCCAGAATGTTCCATAGCTACGTTCACTCCGTAAAATTTTTTAAATTATGCGGCGGCGGAGAAAATTCCCGCACCCCCGCGTGATTTTAGCACAAACCGCCATTTTTGCAGCGCGCCTCTTTTGCGAGGCGCAAGCTGTGATAAAATGTAGCCTGAAAATTTATGTTCGGGAGGAGTAACAATGCCGGCACCAATGCAGATAAGCCTTGAGGAGATAATCTCGATGCTGCTCCAGCGCGTCGAGGCCCTCTCCGCGAGCGACGAAAACAGCAAGACGAAGCAGAATATAATTTACAGGGTCCTTTACAAGAAAGGGCTGATCACGGAAGAGGACATACTCGGCTCCGTGAAGGAAGAATACCGTATGCTCAAGGAACTCGGCGTGATACAGGACGAGCCGAGCGACGAGATGTACAAGACGATCACAGACGGCATACTCCAGTGGATAAAGGGAGACGTCGAGGGCATCAAGAAATCGATGGCTGAGTACGAGCAGAAGCTGCGCGAGTTCGCGCGCGAAGAGGCAGCGAAAAAGCCGAAGATCGAAGTCGCGGGCGCGAACGTCCTCAACCAGCTCGACGCCGCGGCGAACAAAGGCGGCAAGCTGATCATATAACACAGCGCGCCGCGTCCAGACGAAGCAAAAAATCCCCGTCCGAAAGGGCGGGGATTTTTCGTATCTTTATGCCGCGCCTCTTACGGCAGCGGGCCGTCCCAGAATCTCGGCAGGCCGACCGAGTAGCCGACGGTGAAGCCGCCCTCCTGGTCGTAGACGAAGATGAGTTTAGAGTTGAAGTTGTTCGTCGGCACGGAGAAGGCGACGCCCGCCTCCCAGCGGCTCGTGTCTCCGTCCCAGCCTCCGAGCACCTGCCCGTAGTTGCCGAAGATTTCGATGTTCACGCCGCCCCACCACGAACGGTTGAAGACGCGCTCGATCCCGAGATGCAGCCAGTAAGCCTGGTCGCCTACGAGCGGGCGCTGCCCGAGGCTGTAAAGCTCGTTGTGTATGCCGAGCATCGCGGCGTAGGAGAGCGAATCGCCGTCTCCCGTCTTGAAGCCGCCGCCGAAAATCACCTTGTTGTCCTTCATTATCGGGATGTAGCTCGTAAAGCGCGTGTTCGAGACGACTTCGCGTCCTATCGGGAACCAGACGTCGCTCGCGACCTCGAAGCCGCGCGTCGGCAGTACCGGGTCGTCGAGGTTGTTGAAGGCGAACGAGAGATACGGCCCGTGCTCGTCGTCCTTGTTCGGGCGGTACGACGTTATCATCTCGCCCGCGTAGCCTACGCCGATCCTCATGCGGTCCGTTATCGTCTTGTACCACGCGAGCTTTGCGACGTACCTTTCAAGCTCCGTCTCTCCGCGCCCGAACGGCTCGTACTCCTCGCGCCGCGCCGCAAGCGTGAGCCCCCACTGGTCGTTGTTGACGCTCACCGGCGTAAAGTAGCGCAGCATACCGCCCCACGTCGTGCCGAGGCGCACCTCCGCCCCGATCGTATCGCCGTCCATGAACGTGTCGCGCGCCGTGCCGGTGATTGAGAGCCAGCGGTTGGCGTTCAGGTTGCTGGCGTAGCCGTCGAAGCCTATTTCATACTTCGCCGGGCGCTCTATGCGGAATACGACCGCGACGAAGCCGCGGGTCAGCCGCTCCGTGTATCCGTCGACGGAGCGCACGTCGTCGTACTTCGATATTTCGGAGACGGCCTCGGAGACCGCCTGCATATCAAGCGGCTTGTCTATCCACTCGTCATATTTTTTATATATTCTTTCCGCCATTCCACGCGGTACGCCTTCGAAACGGACCTCGGCGACGATCGGCGGATTCAGCGGGCGGCGCAGCTCCAGCTCGTGGTCCCATACTCCGCACTTTTCCTCCACGAGCCTGTGAAGATCATCGATCTTCGCCTCCGCCGCCTTCGTCCCTTCGTCAATTATCCTGTCGTAGCCGCCGGACTCAAACGTGCTGAACTTCTTCACGTCGGGCGCGATCACCAGGTCCGCGGCCGCGGCGTTGTCGCGTATCTGCTGGATCATGAGGATGTCGAGCGTCTGCCCCGCCACGTCGAACATCGTCCTCATCTCAGTGTCCTTCTTCGTTATATCCTCCGGCGAAAGATTGACGGCGACTATCGGGTGCCCGGGATATATTTTTTTCGCTTCGAGCACGGGGAGGTTGGCCTTCAGGCCTCCGTCGACAAGCAGCATATCGTCCATAGGCCACGGATCGAAGACTATCGGTATCGACATAGAGGCGCGCAGCGCGGAGGCGAGGTTTCCGTTGCGCAGCACGACCGTGTCTCCGTCCAGAAGGTTCGTCGCCACGGCGGCGAACGGGTATTTGAGGTAATCGAAATCCGTCACGGTCACATCCGCCGTCAGCTCGCTGAGGAATGCGTAGAGATTTTTCGCGTTGAGCGCGGCGCGCCGCCCCTGCGTCTGGTTGTCGCTGTTCACCGTGACGGAGAAAAGCGCGTCGTTCGGCGCGGGCGGCCTGTTGAACGCGCCCTTGTCGCTTTCCATGGCGGTGCGGCCGGACATTATCTCCATGAGGTCGACCTTGGAGAGGATTTCGCGCATCTCGGCGGGCGTGTAGCCCGCGCTGTAAAGGCCGCCCATTATCGCCCCCATGCTCGTGCCTATAACCGCGGCAACCGGGATCTTCTCGCGTTCAAGCACCTCGAATACGCCTATGTGCGCCAGCCCCTTCATGCCTCCGCCGCAGAGCACGAGCACGACGCCCTCTCTGTGCGGGAAGCCCCAGCTCCTGAAATGGTTGCGCGTCTCCGGGCTGTCCGCGGGATAACGCGCCGCATACGAAACGGCCGGCGCAAAGACGGCGACGAGCGCCGCGCATATAAGCGCTGTGATTTTTGACAATACGGACAACGACTTCACCTCTGAAAGTACACCGTTTTTAGACAAAATGCATAAATTAAACTAAAAATTATCACATAGCTTTATGCGCTATGATAATGACAAATGTTATCACATTATATAACTTAAAAACAGCTTTAGATTCTTAGATTCAGACCTTCTCGGGG
>DVKA01000209.1 GCA_018716365.1 Candidatus Caccocola faecipullorum | reverse complement strand
TCATAAAAATTCTTCACTCCCTGCAAATCCACACTGTATTTTATCCGATAAGGCGAGTTTGCGGCAACGATAAATTTCGCGCGCGCATGATAAAATAAAAAGAGCGCGCCTCGCGGCGGCGAAAAATTTTTCTCTTGAAGGCGTTGGACGAATGGCGGAAAAAAGACGCTTTATAAACAACACGGACATTGGACAGAATTTTCTCATAGACGAATCGGTCGTCGCCTACACGGTGAAGCGCGCCGCGGTGACGCCGGACGACGTGATTCTCGAAATCGGCCCGGGCGGCGGCATCCTGACGCGCGGGCTGCTTTCTGCCGGGCCTCGCGCGCTTTACGCCGTCGAGGTGGACGAGCGGCTGCGAGACGGCCTCGAGGCTCTCGCCTCGCGCGACGGGCGGCTGCGCCTCTTCTGGGGCGACGCCGTGCGCTTCGACTACCGCGCGGAACTGCCGGAAACTCCGACGAAGATAGTCGCCAACCTCCCGTACCACATAACTACGCCTATTTTGTGGACTTTCCTAGAAAAGCTCATACCGGCCGGCGCCGGCTACATGCTGCTGATGGTGCAGCTGGAATCCGCGGAGCGCATAGCGTCGCCGGAGCGTTCGCGCGCCCGCTCGCCGCTCGGCGTCACCGTCGAGGCGATGGGCGGCGCGGAAATCCTGCGCAAGGTCCCGCCTCAGGCCTTCCGTCCGCAGCCGCGCGTCAACTCCGCGCTCATAGAGATAAAGATAGACAGGAACCGCGAGCTTGCGAACGACCGCACGTGGCGCGCGCTGCTCGCTCGCTCCTTCGCGCAGCGGCGCAAGACGCTCGTCAACAACTGGACGGCCGGCTATGCGGACATCGACCGGGAACGCGCGATTGCGATCCTCGACCGTCACGGGCTTTCCGCTACGGCGCGTGCAGAAGAACTATCGCTTGAACAATGGTTCGAGCTCTTGAAGGAGCCGGACTTTGCGATAAAAGATAAAGGAGGCGTCCGCAATGTGGTGGAACCTTAACGAGGTCATAGTCGCGCAGAACGACGGACTGCCCGTGGACTGGAAGGCGTTGTCGCCGTCCGGGCGCGTCATCGTCGAAATCGGCTTCGGCAACGGCGAATTCCTCGAATTTCTCGGACGTTCGAACCCCGGCAAACTTGTCGTCGGCGTCGAAGTTTCGCAGTGGTGCGCCGCTAAGGGCGCGCGGCGCGTCCTCGCGGCTGGGCTGACAAACGTGCGCATAATGCACGGCGACGCGCGATTCCTGCTGCGTTACTGCTTCGCGCCTGAGAGCGTGGAGAAGGTCTACATGAACTTCCCCTGTCCGTGGCCCAAGGCGCGCCACGCGCAGCGCCGCGTCACCGTTCCCGCCTTCGCCGGACTGATAAATTACCTGCTTGAACCGGGCGGCAGCTTCGAGCTTGCGACCGACGTGGACTGGTACGCGGAGGAGACTGCGGAGGTCTTCTCAACCTGCGCGGCATTCCGTGCCGATGCGGTCGTAAAAAACCCCGAGCGCCCCTACGTGACGAAATATGAAAGAAAATGGAAAGCAATGGACAAAGACACATGGCTGCTAGTCGTCCGCAAAGACGGCGGCCTCGAAGCAAGGCCGGAACAAGAGGAGGAATGGCCGATGGAATGCGAAGCGGAAACTAAAAAAAGCGTGAAGAATGTGCTCGCCGCGCTGCGCGGCGCGGAGGGCGCGGGCGTAGGCGGCAAAGGCCACTGGGTCTTCCGAGAGGCCTTCCTATCCGAAGAGGGCGTCGGCCTGCTGCTTGTCATAACGGCGGACGAAGGATTTGAACAGCACTTCTATCTCAAAGTCCTGCCGCACCACAGCGGCGTCACGATAAAGGTCGACTCCGTGGGCCACCCATACCGCACGCCAGCGATGCGCGCCGCGCTGCTCAAAGCTCTCGCCGAAGCGCAGAACTGACGCGCGCGTAAAATCACGGCAAAAAACAGCGCCGCCTCCATCGCACGGAAGCGGCGCTGTTTCGTATCTTTTATCCGCGCCGCCCGCGCAGCAGCTTCGCGGCGCAGTACCAGAGCGCGACCGTCCACGGCATAAAGGCGACGGCGTTCATCGCCGTCTGCAAACCTATGTGGTCCGCAAGTATCCCGACAGGCGTGACCGATAAATTTGCGATTCCCCACGAAACTCCCTGCGCGAGCGAACTCGCCATGCTGCGCGACTCAGGGCAGCGCCGCTGCGCCATCGCAGTCGACACCGGAGTGCTAGCCTGAAGAAAGACGAAGCCTATCAGCAGCAGTATGAAGCAGACCGTCCCGCCGCTGTGTATGCCCGTGATCAGAAAGAGCGGCGAAACAGCGAGCGTGCCGAGAAGCACCTTCTCGTCGCCTATCCTGTCCGCGAGCCTGCCGCCGGCGATGCCCGCGAGCGACGCCGCGAAAGTCACGGCGAAGAGCGCCGCGCCGCCCGCCTCGATCGAGCCGCCGCGCGCGATGAAGAGCGAAGGGAGGAATATGCGCAGCGACTGATAGACGCCGTCGCGCACGCTCGTTATCGAAACTATCGGGAGTATCTTCGACGCGAGCAGCCGCAGGTTCGCAATGAAGCTCCCGCGCTCCGACGCGGCCTTCGGCTCTACTTCAAAGCCCGCGTGCCTCCACACGTAGAAGCACACGGCTGCGGCGAACGGGATTATAACGAGCGGAAAACAGCTCTTGCCGAGCATCGAAATCATAAAGACGATGTAGAGAGGCCCGAGCGAGCTGCCCACGCCGCCGCTCGCCGAGAAAAGCGAGAGATAGAAGGCCAGGTTCATCCCCGCCGACGAGCCGCAGCGCCCGGTCCCCTGCGGATGGAAAAGCGACGTCCCGAGGCTCATCATCCCGACGAAGATGAATGCCGCGCCGTAGCTCGGGGCGAGCGGCAGAAGCGCCGCGCCGCAGATTGAGATAAGCGGCCCCCATACGGCGAACCACGGGCGCTTAAGCCTGTCAGCTATGTAGCCCGTCACCGGCTGGCCGAAAATATTCGTCAGCCCGAAAACCGCGTTAAGCATCCCCGCCTGGCTCAGCGTCAGCGAAATCGACTGCGCGAGCATCGGGATGATCGTCGGCAGCGCCGTCGAGTGCATATCGTTCATCCCGTGCAGGAAGATCATGCCGAAGATAGTCTTCTTATCCCGAGGCGAAAGGGCGGAATCGACGCGCGCGGCCTTCATCGTTGCAATTTCCTCCAATTCTCTATATACAGCTCAACTATACGCCATTATACTCTTTGCATAAGCGGCTGTGGAGGGATTGCATTGAAGGAAATGAGGCCCACGTCCGGCAAAGTCATGCTGGCGCTCTTCAACATACTCGGCAACATACACGGGAAGAGCTTTCTCGACCTCTTCTCCGGCAGCGGGCGCGTCGCGGCGGCTGCGCGGCTCAAAGGCGCGTCCCCCGTCGTGCTCGTCGAGAGCGACCGCCGGCGCCACGCAGCCATTGTTAAGAGCGCGCCCGACGGAGTAAAATGTCTCTGCGCCGACGTGCGCCGCGCCGTGCCGCGGCTCGCGAAAATCGGCGAGAGCTTCGACGTGATATTTTCAGACCCGCCCTACAAGCTCGGCTGGGGCGAGGAGCTGCCCGCGCTCATCGCCGCGAACGAAAGCATACTCGCGCGCGGCGGCGTATGGATATTCGAGCGCTCCGAAGAGGAAGAACCCGCGCAGCTCGACGCGGAGAAATGGGAGCGCGAAGACAGAAAATACGGCGGCACCGTGCTGAGCTTCTACACCAGGAGGAACGACGAATGATCAGAGCCGTGTACCCCGGCTCGTTCGACCCGATAACGAACGGCCACATCTATATATCAGAGCGAGCGGCGGCGCTCTTCGACGAACTCATCGTC
>DVKA01000208.1 GCA_018716365.1 Candidatus Caccocola faecipullorum | reverse complement strand
AGCCTCGCTCGCGAAAGAGATAGAGGCGCAGGAGAACCGTTGAGCCGCCAGCGGCGCACCGCGCGCGACCTGCGCCCCAAGGAGCCGAAGGCGATAATAGCCGCGCTCGGCGACGGAGACGACACGCAGAGTTCGCTCGACGAGCTTGTACTTCTGCTGGGGAACGTCAACGTCCCCGTCGCGGCGCGCGTCGTGCAGAAGCGCCGCGCGCCCGACCCCGCCTCCTTCATCGGGGCCGGAAAGGCGCAGGAGATACGCGAGTACGCAGAGCCGAACGAATGCACGCATCTCGTCGTCGACGACTTCATAACGCCGACGCAGAAGAGCAATTTGCAGAAGCTCACGGGCCTTCAGGTCTGGGACAGGGCCTTCGTGATAATGAAGATTTTCGAACAGCGCGCGAACACGGCGGAGGCGAAGCTCCAAGTAGAGCTGGCGCAGTACCGTTATGAAATTCCGAGCCTCAAGGGGCTCGGACATCAGATGTCGCGCACGGGCGGCGGCATAGGGACGCGCGGCCCCGGCGAGACGGAGTTCGAACGCCACCGCCGCAAGCTCGAACTGCGCATAAAAAGCATAACGAAGCGGCTCGACGAAGTGCGCAGGCGGCGCGGCGAAAACAGGGAGCGGCGCAAACGCGGCGGCGTGCCGCTCGCGGCGCTCGTCGGCTACACGAACAGCGGGAAATCCACGCTTCTGCGCGCTCTCTCGAAAGACGCGGGCATCCTTGCGAAAGACCAGCTTTTTTCCACGCTCGACACAGTCGTTCGCAGGATAGAGACCGGCGACGGAAAGCCGTTCCTGCTCTCCGACACAGTCGGTTTCATCAGAAAGCTGCCGCCCGAGCTTGTCGCCGCCTTCCGCGCGACGCTCGAAGAGGCGGCGAACGCCGACCTGCTGCTGCTCGTTCTCGACTCTGCGGACAAAGACCCCTGCGCGACGCTCGACGTCGTGCTCGAAACGCTGAACGAACTCGGCGCGGGAGAGCTGCCGCGGCTCGTGATATTAAACAAGCTGGACAAAAGCGGCGCTGCTGCCTACGAGACGGCCATCGAGCTTCGCGCGCGCGGCGAGCGCGTCGTCTGCGTCTGCGCGATAGACGGGCGCGGCTTTCCCGAAATGCTTGCCGAAATCGGCGAAATTTTTGCGGGCGGCGTTGCGCAAACAGGCGTGGAGGATATATTATAACAAGGTTGAGAAGACCGCTTTGAAAGGTGGATCCGTATGTACATAAGCATGACCGGCTTCAGCCGTTCTCAGATACAGACCAAGTGGGGGACCGTCGTCGCAGAGCTTTCCAGCGTCAATCACCGCTATCAGGAAATATCGGTGCGCCTCCCGAGGGAGTTCGCGGGATGGGAGCCGTGGTTCCACCAGAATTTGAGAAAAACATTCCGCCGCGGCAAGGTGCAGCTCCGCATGGAGGTGCTCTGGGCGCAGGACTTCAAGACGGGGCGCGTCAACCGCGAGGCGCTCGCCGCCTACTGCGAGGAGATGTCCGCAGCGCGCCGCGCGCTCGGCTTCGTGCCCGACGTGGACGTGGAGCGAGTAGCGCTCTTCCCGGGCGTGCTCGATATGCCTAAGTTCGAGGACGAAGAGGACTCGCAGGCTACCGAGGAAGTTTTCAAAGAGCTGCTCAGCGAGGCCGCCGCGTCGTGGAACAAGATGCGCGCGCTCGAAGGCGGGCACCTGCGCGAAGAGGTGCTGACGCACCTCGCGGAACTCGAACGCCTCACGGGCGTCATAGAGGAAAAATGGAAGCCCGCGAGAGACGCGGCATTCGAGGCGATGAAGACGCGTGTCACCGAAACGCTTGAAAAGCTTGGCGAAAAGCTCGAAGAGCAGCGCTACATGCAGGAGATAGTCCTGCTCACAGACAAATGGGACGTCGCTGAGGAGCTCGCGCGGCTAAAGAGCCACATTGCGAAATTCCGCTCCGCCGGAGATTCCGACGAAAGCGCGGGACGCAAGCTCGACTTCATCGTGCAGGAGATGAACCGCGAGGTTAACACGCTCGACTCGAAGGTGGCCGACGCGGAGATACGCTGGCTTGCGGTCGACGCGAAGGCCGCGCTCGAACGCATACGCGAGCAGATACAGAATCTGGAGTAGTCCGTCGCATGGCGCGGGAACTTCTGCACGTAGGCTTCGGAAACATGGTCGTCGCGGAGCGCGTAGTCGCGCTCATCAGCCCCGATTCCGCGCCGATACGCCGCCTCAAGGACGAGGCGCGCGAGGCGGGGCTTCTCGTCGACGTCACACAGGGGCGCAAAACGCGCTCGATTCTGATAATGGACAGCCGCCACGTCATACTCTCGGCGATACAGCCCGAGACGATAACGGCGCGCTTCGAGGAAGGAGAGCGGTAAGCGGTGAAGGGACGTCTTTATATTTTTTCCGGTCCCGCCGGAGTAGGCAAGGGGACTGTGCTCCATCTCGCGCTCGAACGGCTCTCCGGCATAAAATATTCCGTCTCGTGCACGACGCGCGCGCCGAGGCCCGGCCTCGACAAAGAGGGCGAGACCTATCACTTTATCTCCGAAGACGAGTTCCGCCGCAGGATAGCGGCCGGGGACTTCCTCGAATACGCCGAGGTGCACGGCCACCTCTACGGCACGCGGCGCGACATAGTGGAGTCCGCGCTCGAAGCGGGGACGGACATAGTGCTCGAAATAGACGTGCAGGGGGCTTTCATCGTCAAACAGAAGATGCCTGAGGCCGTCATGATTTTCGTGAAGCCGCCGTCGATGGAAGAGCTTCGCCGCCGCCTCGAAGGGCGCGGCAGCGAGGGGCGCGAGGAGCGCGAGCTGCGCATAAAGAACGCGGAGGCTGAGATAGCCTGCGCCGATAAATACGATTACGTTGTGGTGAACGACGACCTTGAAAAGACCGTCGATGAAGTCATAAATATTGTCAAGAAAAACAGGGAGGAACTGCAATGATATATATGGATCTCGAAAAAATATACCGCGAAAGGGACATCCCGAACAAATATATACTGACGCTCGTCATCTCGGCGCGCGCGCGGCAGCTCAGCGAGCGCCGCGATCTCAGCGGCGACGAGAAATACATCTCGATGGCCGTCGACGACGTGACGAACGGCCGTATCGCCTACCGCATAGTCGACCCGCTGCCGAAGCAGGAAAATGAGCCCGCGGCCTAAGCGGATACTCTTCGGCGTAAGCGGCGGCATCGCAGCCTATAAAGCGCCGGACCTCCTTCACGGCTGGGTGAAGCTCGGCTTTGAGGTCGAGACGGTACTCACGGAGGCCGCCGAGCAGTTTGTGAGCCCGCTCGCGCTCTCAACGCTCAGCAAGCGCCGCGTATGGCGCGAGCGCGATTTCCTCTCCGCCGAATACGGCTGGCAGATTCCTCACATCTCGCTGACGGACTGGGCCGACCTGTTCGTCATCGCGCCCTGCACGGCGAACGTGCTGCGCGCCGCGGCGCAGGGCGACGGCTCGACGCTGCTCGGCGCGGCTCTGCTTGCGAATACGAAGCCGCTTCTGCTCTTCCCCGCGATGAACGGAAAGATGCTTGCGAGCGGCCCCGTGCAGGAGCATATAAAAATTCTGAAAGAACGCGGCGCCGAAATAATAGACCCGGACAGCGGGCTGCTCGCCTGCGGCTACGAAGGCAAGGGGCGTATGCCCTCCGCCGCCGTTATAAACGACTACGTCATGCGCGCGCTCTGCGATAAAAAAGATTTCGCCGGACGGCGCGTCGCAGTGACCGCAGGTCCGACGCACGAATATATCGACCCAGTGCGCTTCATCAGCAACCCGAGCAGCGGAAAGATGGGCTACGCGATAGCGGAAGAGGCGTGGCGGCGCGGCGCTGAAGTTACTCTGATAACGGGGCCGACGGCCCTTCGCCGTCCAGCCGGGATAAAAATCGTCGAGGTGACGAGCGCGGACGAGATGTTCGACGTCTGCATGGAAGCGTCGGAAAGCGCCGACGTAATCGTAAAAGCCGCCGCCGTCGGCGATTACAGGGCCGCAGAGCGCGCGGAGCAGAAGATAAAGCGCGGCGGCAGGGAGACGCTGACGCTCGAACTCGTACAGAACCGCGACATAGCGGCGGAGCTCGGCCGGCGCAAGAGGGCCGGGCAGCTGCTCGTCGGTTTTGCCGCGGAAACGCAGAACGTCCTTGAAAACGCGCAGAAAAAGATGGCGGAGAAAAATCTCGACATGATCGTATCTAACGACGTGCTCGCGCCGGGCGCTGGCTTCGCCGTCGACACAAACTCCGTCACGATAATGGCGCGCGGCGCCGAGCCCGTCCGCTTCTCTGGAACGAAGGACGAGACGGCCTCGCGCATACTTGATTCCGTCTCTGCGCTCGCCGCCGGGAAATAATGCCGTCGGTTCACGCCGTATTTCCGGCCCCTTGGTGGACGCCGCTCTCCTACTCGTGGGAGACGGAGCTCGCCGAGGGGCTTCGCGTATCCGCGCCGCTCGGCAGCAAAAACAGAGTGGGCGTTACCATGAATGATGCAAGCAGCTTCGACGAGTCGAAGACGAAGCCGCTTTCAGCAGTAATCGACGTCCGCCCGCCGCTGCCGCCCGAGCTGTGGAAGCTGATAAAATGGTTCGGCGCGACGTGGTTCATCGGCGCTGGTTTCGCAATGAAGACTCTGCTGCCGTCGAAATTCTTTTCAAACGAAGAGCTGCCGCAGCGCCCAGATGGCGAATCCTGCGGAAAATTCACTGCCGAATGCTTTTATAACACAGACTACAAAAAACGCTGGGAGCGGTATCGCGCCGCGCTTGAGGAGGGAGCGCCCTCGCTTATGCTGTTCCCGGAGGCAGTCATGGCGCGCGCCTTCTGGAAGAGCCTGCCGCCCTCCGCGCGCGACGGAGGCGCGCTGTGGCCGGAGACGCCCGCCAAGCGCTGGAAGCTCTGGAAGCTCGCGCTCGCGGGAGAAGTGCGCTTCATAGTCGGGCCGCCCGGCGCGTCCTTCGTCCCGCTCGCGGGCCTCTCGTCGATAATCATGGACGAAGAAAATCATTACAGCTGGCGTTCGCAGAATCATCCCGTTTTCAACGCGCGCCCGCTTCTCGGCAAACGCGCGGAATTCGCCGGAGCGCGCTTCCTGCCCGGCGGCTCCATGCCGTCGTCGAAAATTTTCCTCGGAATGAATCCTCAATGCGAAGAGCGCTGCAACGACGCCCGCCTCGTCTTTGTTGACGCGAAGGAGGCGCAGGCGTCGGAGTTCGCCGCGCTCAGCGGCAAGCTCTCTATCAGCGTCCCGCTGCTGCGCGAGACCGCGGAGGCGCGCGCGTGCGGCGGATGGGCGATGTGGCTGCTCGACCGCAAGGGCTACGCCGGAGAGCTCTACTGCGAGGAATGCGGCTGGGCTGCGCGCTGCCCGCGCTGCGGCTCGGCGATGCGCTGGGAGGAACGCCGCGGGCGGCTGCGCTGCGTCTCGTGCGGAGAGCGCGCGCCTCTGCCCGAGCGCTGCCCGAACTGCGGCGGCCTGCTGATGCGCGGCTCGCGCCCAGGGCTCGAAGCGCTCTTCGAGCGTGCGGAAGGCGCGCTGCGCGGAAGCTTCGGAAACATCCTGCTCTTCCAGAACGACGAAGAAAAAATCCCCTCCGCCGAAGAACTCATAAAACAATACCCGCGCGGCGCGCTGCTCATCGGCACGCGCAAACTGCTCTCGCTCTGCGGCGGCCTCGCGCCGTCGGTAATCGGATGGATCGACGCGGACGCGGAGGCGCGCTCCGAAGGCTACGACGCGCGCGCGCGCGCCTACGCTATGTTGTGGGAGTCGATGTGGCGCGGCGGAGGCGAACGGCGCGCCGTCGTGCAGAGCCGTCGCCCCGGCGCCGGCTGGCAGGACGGGCTGCGCTGCGGTTGGGGAAACTTCTGGAGACGCGAGCTGCGCGAAAGGCGCGAGCTCGAACTGCCGCCCTTCGTCCCGATGATAAAAATAACCGCGAAGCGCGCCGCCGCGGAAGAGATTGCGGACAAACTCGCCGCCGCGGAGATGGACTTCTGGCAGTCAGACGAGGACGGCGCGCTCTGGGTGCGCACGAAACGCTTTGCGGCGCTTTCCGCGATACTCGCCCCCTATTTTGACATATCGAGGTCTGGAAAAGCATTTCCCTCTGTATTATTATATCTAGACTGAGGGAAAGTCCCTCCGCGGCGGCGCGGCAGCGGCCGCGTCAACGAATCTGGGGGTATGGACGAAATGAAGGCTCTGGTCACAGTGCTTGGGAAAGACAAGGTCGGCATCATCGCAAGCGTATGCACCTATCTCGCGGGCAAAAACGTAAACATTCTCGAAATTTCACAGACGATAGTAAAAGGCTACTTCGACATGCTCATGATAATCGACGTCACCGAGGCGACCTGCTCTCCCGGAGAGCTCGCCGGCGGTCTCGAAGAGCTCGGCGAAGAGAT
>DVKA01000207.1 GCA_018716365.1 Candidatus Caccocola faecipullorum | reverse complement strand
CCGTTCGCCTTCTCCTGCGCCTCTTTCATCTCTTTGTCGGAGAAGCAGTAGGTTATCTCCTTGCCGCACTGCACGCGGTAGAGCGGCGGCTGCGCGACGTAGAGGTAGCCCTTCTCGATTATCTGCGGCATGTAGCGGAAGAAGAGCGTCAGCAGCAGCGTCCTGATGTGCGCGCCGTCGACGTCGGCATCTGCCATGATGAATATTTTGTGGTAGCGCAGCTTGTCTTCGTTGAATTCGTCGCCGACGCCGCAGCCGAGCGCGAGGATGATGTTGCGTATCGTCTCGCTGCTCAGGATTTTTTCGAGGCGCGCCTTTTCGACGTTGAGTATCTTTCCGCGCAGCGGAAGGATGGCCTGGAACTCGCGGTTTCGCCCCTGCTTGGCGCTGCCGCCCGCGGAGTCTCCCTCGACGATGTATATTTCGCAGTCGGCGGGGTTGCGGTTGGAGCAGTCGGCGAGCTTGCCGGGCAGCGAGAGGCTGCTCATGACCGATTTGCGGCGCACCAGGTCTTTCGCCTTCTTCGCGGCCTCGCGGGCCTGGCGCGCGCGCAGCGCGCTCTCGACTATCGGCTTGAGTATCTCGGGGCGTTCGTCGAGCGCGTTTTTGAGCCCTTCGTAGACTATCGAGTCAACGATGCCCTTGACGTCGTTGTTGCCGAGCTTGGTCTTTGTCTGCCCTTCGAACTGCGGCTCCATGACCTTGACGGAGATGACGGCGGTTAGCCCTTCCTTCAAATCGTCGCCGGTGAGGTTCGCGTCCTTGTCCTTGAGCAGCTTCTGCTTGCGCGCCTCGTCGTTGACGGCGCGCGTGACGGCGGTGCGGAAGCCCGCGACGTGCGTGCCGCCCTCGATTGTGTTGATGAGGTTGACGAAGCCGAAGAGGCGCTCGATGTATGTGTCGTTATACTGTATCGCGACCTCGAGCTGCGTTTTGTCCTTCTCGCCGCGGATTACGACGGGCTCCTTGAAAAGCACTTCCTTGCCCTTGTTGAGGTACTCGACGAACGAGCCGATGCCACCGGGGTAGTGGTAGGTCTTTTTCTCGGGTTTCTCGGGGCGCTGGTCCTCGAAGTTTATCGTTATGTGCGAGTTGAGGAAGGCGAGCTCGCGCAGCCGCTGCTTCAGGATGTCGGCCTGGAATTCCGTCGTCGAGAAGATCTCGCCGTCGGGCATGAACTGCACGCGCGTGCCGCGCAGCGCGGTCTCGCCCACGACCTCGAGCTTCGTGACGGGGTTGCCGCGCTCGTAGCGCTGGCGGTACTCCCTGCCGTCGCGCCATATCGTGAGTTCGAGCCACACGGAGAGCGCGTTGACGACCGAGACGCCGACGCCGTGAAGGCCGCCCGATATCGCGTAGGCGCTCTTGTCGAATTTGCCGCCCGCGTGCAGCACCGTTAGGACGACCTCGGCGGCCGGACGGCCCGACTCGTGCATACCCGTCGGGATGCCGCGGCCGTTGTCGACGACGCTGACGCTGCCGTCCTTGTGTATCGTGACGCCGATGGTGTCGCAGAAGCCGGCGAGGGATTCGTCTATAGAGTTGTCGACGACCTCGTAGACCAGGTGGTGCAGCCCGCGCTGCCCCTGGTCGCCGATGTACATGCCCGGGCGTTTGCGGACCGCTTCGAGCCCTTCGAGTACGTGTATGTCCTTTTCGTTGTAGTCGGAGGCGAGATCGCCGTTCTGCGGGTTTACCGGAAGTTCCATGTCTGCCATCTATGAATTGCTCCTTTTGCGCAAATCTTCTTTCATGAGCGCGGCGTCCGCCGCCCACCGCGCGCTGAGCTCAGCCCCGCGCTTTGCGAGGATTCGCGGTGTGAATGAGGTTCGTTCTTTTCCGCCGTTTCGTCTGAGGATGACCGTCACGCCGTCTTCTCTGTATATAGCGACGGCGTTTTCGAGGCAGAGGACGTTTTCGCCCTCCAGAGGAATGAACATTCGCATAGTCCCCCAATCAGCTATAATTATATCATGCGGTCAAGCGGTCGTGTAACGGCGCTTAGTTTGCGAAGGGCGGCGATGCTGTGGGGCTTTTATATATTCTTTCCAACTCGCCCGGCGAGGTCTCGGGATGGATGGGGCCGGTGACGCGCGCCGTCGCGTCGCGGCGTCCGGGACAGCGCGCCGCGGCTGTAACTCTGCCGTGCCCATACGCGAGCGGGCGCGAGGGAGCGCACGCGGGTACGATGCCCGGCGTCGAGCGCGTGATGAACTTCCGCGAGGCGATGCGGCAGACGAAGGAACCGGGGCGCTCTCTAGTGCTCCAGCTCGGCGGCGACCCGATGTACGGCTGGGCGCTCTCCGCGAAGCTGCGCGTCCCGTGGATGATATACACGGCGCGCCCGCGCTGGCGCGGCAAGGTCGCGCACTATTTCATCCCCGACGGCGCGGCGCGCGCGAGATTTGAACGCGCCGGCGTAGCGCCCGAACGCTACACCGTCGTCGGCAACCTTATACTCGACAGCGTAGAACATCCCGACGAGACGAAACTCGCCGCCGCGCGCGAACGCTATGGCGCGGGCTGTGAACACATCATCGCCTTCATGCCGGGCAGCCGCCCGTTCGAATACGAGCTCGGCTTCGGCTTCTACTGCGAATGCGCGGCGCTCGTGCGCGAGCGTTACGCGGGCTGGCAGGCCGTGCTGCCCGTCGCGCCGACCGTCTCGGAAGAAATTCTGCGCGCCGGCCTCGAAAAGACCGGCCTCGCGTGGCGCGGCGAAGGGCGCGTCGAAGAGATAATCCTGCGCGACGGCAGCCGCGTGCCGCTCGTGCGCGAGGGGCAGTACGCCGCGATAGCCGCGTCGTCGCTCGCCGTCGCCTTCCCCGGCACGAACAACCTCCAGATAGCCTCGCTCGGCGTGCCGCTGCTGATGATCGCGCCGCTCAACCAGGCGCACAACATCCCGCTCGACGGCATCCCCGGCGCTCTTCCGCGCGAGGGGGCCGCCGCAGTCGCGGTAAAGAAAAAGCTCGTCCACTGGTACAACGCCAAAAAAGAATACGTCTCGCTGCCGAACATGCTCGCGGGCCGCGCGCTGCTGCCCGAGCGGCGCGAGCTGATGACGCCCGAGAGCGCCTGCCGCTACATTGCCGAGCTCATAGAGTCGCCCGAGCGCCGCCGCGAGATAGCCGAAGGCTACGCCGCGCTCGACCTGCGCCGCGGCGCGTCGGAGCGCATAGCGCGCGAAATATGCGAATATTTTGAGGGAGAATAAAAATTCATCGAACGAAAGGAGGCGATACGAAATGAAGCGCGGACTTGGCTTCGCTCCACGCAGGGCGTGACGGAGAGCCTGCGCGGAGCGTAACATCGTTCCGTCCCGCCCTGCGTTTTTTGCAGAATAAAAGTGCAGAGGAGGACATAAATGAAATATACGAAAATCAACCTGAACGAGTGGGGCAGAGGCAAACTCTTCGAGACCTACATCGAAAACATGCGCGTCGTCATGAGCCTGACAGCCGACGTAAACGCCGCGCCGCTGCTTAAATTCACGAAAGCGAACGGCCTCAAGTTCTATCCCGCGATGATTTGGGCCGTCTCGAAAACCGTCAACGCGCGCAACGAATTCAAATACGGCTGGAACGAGCGCGGGGAGCTGATAAAATGGGACTTCGTCTCGCCCTCATACGCCGAGTTCCACAAAGAGGACGAAAACTGCACGAAAACGGTCACGGAATATTCCGGCGACCTCTTCGAATTTCACGCGCGATTTCTTAGAGACAGAGAGAAATACAAAAACAGCCGCGGCTTCGTCGAAAATCAGCCGCCGAATTTCTTCGACGTATCGTGCCTCCCGTGGCTGCGTTACCGCAGCTTCGACATGCACGTCTTCGACGAAGGGAAATTTCTGGCTCCCGTCGTCACGTGGGGAAAGTACGAGCGCGAGGGCGAACGCTGCCCCATGCCTCTCACGCTGAACATCCACCACGCCGTCGCCGACGGCTTCCATCTCGCGCGGTTCTTCATTGAATTGCAGGAATTGATAGATTCGCTCGGAAGTATGTAGAAACATAAACGCGCGGGCGCGCCGTTCCGTCCGTCCCCGGATGCGGCGCGCCCGTTTTTTATCGCCTTCGTTCTATTTTCACGTTTATATCTTCTGATCGCCCGCCGACCATACATGTTTTTCGCCCGAGGCCGCGGCTGTGCACGAACTCGAGCTCTATCCCGCGATGATTTGGGCCATCGCGAAAACAGAAAACTACTCAAATATCTGCCGATAACGCTCTTTCAGCTCCTCCGGGGCTGTTTCCATCACTTTCTGGCCGCACTTGGCGCCGGCTTTGCCCCAGATCACATAGCAGACCGTCTCCCATGCGTATTGCAGCACTTCTTCATGGCTGGCTTCCGTTTCCTGGGTGGGTTCGTCATCCTCGTCGTCATCGTCGGAGGAAAAACCGCTTGGAACGATCTCCAACAGACGGGCTTTAGCATCCAGCAGAGCGTCCAAACTTTCTGCGTTTGCCATCCATGCGGCATAGTCTTTGGAATATTTCATGTTCTGCATGGAGAGCACGCCGCGGACAAAAATGGGAACTGTATCGGCGGTAAAGCCGAACTGTTTCACATACTCCCGGAGGAATTTTTCCTGCAAGCGGGAGTGCTCGTCGTCGCAGAGGCCGAGATAGTCCCACACCAGCTGCCGCCACGGCTGCCCCAGCATTCCCAAGGCGAACACGGCGAAGCTGCCGGGGAGGGCGCACTGCTCATCGTCCAGATTCGTGTACCGCTCATACTGCCGCATGGCAAGGCGGGCGTACCGCTCCAGCAGAGGATGAAGGGACGGATATTGGACGGCGCAGGCACAAAGCTGATTGATCCCCTTTTTGGGCAGTCCTGTGATCGGCAGATATTTCTTTTCCGGCCCTTTGAATTCCACAGCGTAGCTGCGTGGAAAATCCTCCTGCGAAAGAAGCTCGCACAGGTAGTTCAGCGCTTCGCCGCAGCAGTCCTCCGTGCCGTCCTTGGCAGTGATGCGGATGACGGCGAAGGCGTCGTTGGCAGATGCGGTGAAGTGCTCTGTTTTCTTCTTTTGCAGAGAAAGCGGCAGATTGCCGGTTCCGTTTTCTTGCAGCTTTTTCACCATATCCGGCCGGACTTTTTCGACCAATCCCAAAAGATAATTGGTATCCAGATATTGAAAGTCCAAGCCATACACCTTATAGCTCACCGCCACATAACAGGCAAAACGCAGCAGCGGCTCCGGGACCTCCTCCGCACGGATACCTTGTTTCAGAGAATACTCTCGATTCCAGAGGTGGTCGTCTTCACGGCCTGTCACTGCAAAATACTTCTCCTGCAGTTCCCGTTCCAGCACCCCACGTAAATAGTGGTCGATTTCCCCCCACCGGCTCAGACGGCGCAGGTTTTCGCTGAAGGCGACGGCCTGTTCCGCGTCAAATGTTTCGGCGCGCTGCGCTTCGGCCCAATCCATCGCCAGATAGTGCACCCCAAAAGGCGCGCCTTCGCTGCTGACCACTACCGGAGGATAGAGAGAATCCAGGCGGGTGATTTTGCCGTCAATGGCATCCCGGATGCACCGGTCAAAGAAGGGTTGCAGTCTCTCCTGTGCGTCTGGAGTCATCAAATAATAGCGGCCATCTTCACTGTTGCGCTTGGGCAGGTTCATTATTTTTCTCCTTGTGACTTCACGTAAATCGTTTTATTTCCTTATTCCGGCATCTGAAAGACGCCGAAGCCATTCGTTGACGATTCAACGCCGCTGCTTAATTTAATCAATGGTATATTATAGTCCATTTCCTGTGAATGTTGCTGAGTTGCCGTAATTCTATGGCGCGCGGGCGGCGCATAAAAAACGGCGGCGCGTCCCGAACGTTTGGGACGCGCCGCCGTTTGTGGTAGCTTTTGCGGCTTCGCTATTTTTTCAGCACTTTCGCTATAACGTCCATGCCTTTGTTGACTAGGCCGAGGTCAGCCTGGCTGCCCATGTGGCCGACGCGGAATACGCGGCCTGCGAGCGGGCCGTAGCTTCCGCCGACGGCGAGTCCTTCGGCGCGCAGCGCCGCGTCGAACTCCTTCCACGTCCAGCCGTCGGGCACCATGAGCGCCGTCACCGTCGGCGAGCAGAGCGATTCGTCCGCGGCGTAGAGCTTGAGTCCGAGTTCTTTCGCGCGCGCGCGGCAGCACGCGGCCGC
>DVKA01000206.1 GCA_018716365.1 Candidatus Caccocola faecipullorum | reverse complement strand
AGAAAGCAGAAACGACAGAGCAAAATGAAGCGGCTCTTGCCTCGGTGCTGATAGGAGATATGTACCGTAACGGAGAAGGAGTAAGAAAAGACAACATCAGGGCTATGCAGTATTACAAGAAAGCCGCCGCTAAGGGCGACGCCGACGCGATGATACGGATAGGTGAGATGTATATGATGAAAGAAGTGTCGCAGCGCCGCGACTTCGCCAAAGCGATGGAATGGTTCAAAAAAGCTGCGGCACTCGGTTCGTCCCACGCGATGTACAGTGTGGGGGTACTTTATCATATCGGCGATAAATCGTCCGGCGTAGAACGGGATTTAGATGCCGCAAGAAAATGGTACAACGATGCCGTAGCTCTCGACAATAATGAGGATGCGCAAAAAAACCTAAACTGCCTCCCCGCCGCGGACGACAGACAGAAGCAGCGGATCATCAACGTCGTGAAAACGAAAAGATACTCTGACGACGGGAATTCTTGGAGCGAATTCGCGGAATATAATCTTGAAAAGGTGAAATGGCGGTACGTCGGCATGGATGACATGTTCACCATACACAGGGTGGCGCTTGAGGGGTATTTCCACAACACAGCCGGAAGCATCTCAAAACTTGAGATTCTTTTCAATGTTAAATGGGATATGAAAGAAAATAAATTTACAGTAGCGAGGTACGTCTGCTATATCAACGGACGAAGCCTGAGGCGGCTGCCGAGCTGGATAGGCTACGCTCTCGGCTTATAACCGTTTAGATATTTGTGGAGGATAAGGAGAGACATACAATGTATTGTCGGAAATGCGGCGCGTCTATACAGGACGACGCGAATTTTTGCCCTAAATGCGGCGTGCCGATAGAGGCGGCGCCAATGGATGCGGAGAGGCATTGCTGGAAGTGCGGCGCCCGGCTTCAGCATGACGCGGAATTTTGCCCGAATTGCGGCGTGACGGTTCCGCAATGGGACGATACGCATTGCTCCAAATGCGGCGCGCTGTTGGCTGACGAAGCTAACTTCTGCCACGTCTGCGGAGCCGTCGTGACGAAGCAAATTTGCTGCGAACCCGATGCACAGAAATGTCCTCAACCGGCAAAGTCGGCAAATACAGATTGCCGCGAGATTCATCTCCCCGCCGCTCCCGACGTAAAAAGCAGCGGCGGCGCGCCGGGCAAAGCGGACACTGCGCCGGAAAAGAAGCCAAAGGCTTGGCTGGCTGAATGGAAGGGGATCGACCGCCATTCCTTGGGATTCGTCGTCTTCGTTTTGCCTCTGATTCTAGCGCTGTGCTGTATTGGTTGGATGATAGCCGAAGCTGCAATTTCTGTTTTCCTAACTGCGGCTTTACCGGAGGGGTTGGGTGTTTGTATGGTTGGAATACACTTCGGTATTTTATATCCATGTGCAATAATGAGAGCTTCAGAGAAGAGCAAGGCAAGTAAAGCATTGATCGTATGCGCCAAAACAGTCGCTTTCTCTTTTGCCGGATTTTTCTTATTTGCCATTATGTTTGCCATATTGAGTGAGGCGATGGTAAGTTGGATATATGGCGTACTATACATAGCGGCGGCAGTTGTAGCAGCACATGACGCTCAGATAAGAGCTGACTGAAATGTCAGCTCTTATTCTCTCTCGATCCCATCATTGCGCGGCAAAGGCCGCGCCAGCGCCGCTTATTTTTTCCTCTTCTCGCTGCGCTCCCACTGCTTTTCGAGCTCGATAAGCTCTTCCGTCGTGACTTTTTTGTAGCGCTTCGGCGGGTTGAAGAGGTTCGGGTCGAGAGTGGTGAATTTTATGCGGCGGTATTCGTAGGACATATAGCCGTTGAGCGACTCGGTTTTTACCGGGATGGGGAAGTCGCTGCGGTACCATTCGTAGTATTTGTCCTCGGTCTCGCCGTTGTTGTATTTCACCGTGACGAGGTATTTTTTGAGGCGGAAGGTGTCGATCGTCTCGTAGCCGAGGTCTTCGCGCGAGAGGTCGCCTCCGCCGCTTCTTTCGCTGGAGTTTTCAAGCGAGGTGCCGAGCGGGAAGCCCCAGAATTCTTCTTCGACGTAGACCCGTCTCTTCGGGAATATGACCCACATAACTTTTTTGTCGGCGCGCGTGATTTCGATGCTGTCTGAGCCCTCAACCTCATAGCGCGATTTATCCGCCGTGACGTATATTTTGCCTTCGCGCACCTCGTCTCCGAGTTTTTCACGGAATTCTGCGCTGAATTCGAGCGCCTGCGCGCGCGCCGCGGTGAGCGCGAGCGCCGCGAATGCCATGGCGAAGGCGGCGAGTTTGCAGAATTTCTTCATTTTCGTTTCATCTCCCCCGGACGCGGGCGCGCCCGATGTTTTTGCGCGGCGGCTTGAATCTTCCGCCGTCCTGTTATTATATAATATTGTGCCGCGGTTTCGGCGCTTGTGCGAATTTTACGACGGGCCGGTGATTTTATGCTGTACGGGATTTTTATGAGCGTGATGACGTGCCTGTGCTGGGGCAGTACGTCGGTGATGATGCGCGGAATTCATAAGCTCGGCGCGTTCGAGGTGTCTCTGCTGCGCGCTACGGGCGGCTTCGTCTGCGCTTCGGCGCTTTTTCTCGCGTTCCACGGCGGCGCAATGCAGATTTCAGCGCTTGAGGCGCTTATCTTCGTCGTCATGGTGCTCTGCAATAACGTGATCGGCGACGTTTTTCTGCTTTTTTCCATCCAGCGGCTCGGCGTCGCGCGCGGCGCGGCGATAGCGAGCTCTTATCCCGTAGTGGTCGCCGTCTCTTCGTTTTTTATTTTCGGCTCGCCCTTCTCGTGGGCTACGGCGGCGGGGACGCTGACCGCTTTCGCTGGCACGGCTCTGCTCTGCCGCAGGGAGGAGGCGGCCGCCGTGCCCTTCACGTGGTTCGGCGTCGCCTACGCTGTCGCCGCTTCGGCGCTCTGGGCGGCGGGGCTGCTGTTCAACAAGGCGCTCGTCGCGGACGGGCTTTCTCCGCTCTGCGTGACTTTCGGGCGCGGGGTGACTTTTTTCACGATTTCGCTGCTTCTGTGGCTCTGGGAGAAGGAGCGGCGCTCGCGCGCGGCGTGGCGGATTTTCCTGACGCGCGAAAGTTTCTTCGCCTTCGTCGCGGGCGTCAGCTCGCTCGGCTTCGGCGCGTTTTTCTTCTCATCGGCGCTCGCCTCCGTGCCGCCCGCGGTCGCCTCGACGATAGGCGGGGCGAACCCGATCGCGGCGACGATAGCCGCGATGTTCATCTACAAGGAAAAGCCGACGCCGCACCAGTGGGCGGGCATCTTCCTCGCCGTTCTCGGCTCGGCGCTGGTTACGCTGTAAGGAAGCTTTTGCATGATTCAGCTTGAAGAGCTGCATCAGGCGGGCTATGGGTTGTTCATATATTTGCCGGATGTTTTCGTGAATTTTCTGAAGGCGGAGAAATGCCGCGCGCGGAAGCTGCTGACGTACTTCGACCGCACGGAGAGCGCGGAAAACGACAACCTCACGAAGGGTGACAACGAAAAGACTATTTTCGATATTCCGTGGTATATAGAATCGGCGCGCGAGGCTGCACTTTAAGGATTAGGCTTTTTCTTATGTTTCGCGCCACTGAGAATTATCGGAATAATAGGGCCGGTAAAAGTGGATTTTTTTGCTACTATTATTCCTATAAAAAGCTGTCACGAAAGCGGGGCGGTTGGCATGGAATATATCTCGGTTAAGGAAGCGGCGGAGCTCTGGGGGATTTCTGAACGTCGAGTACGGCTTTTGTGCAGCCTCGGCAAGGTCGAGGGCGTCGTGCGCCAAGGGCGCGCATATCGCATTCCAGCCGGCGCGCGGCAGCCTCAGGACGGGCGAAGGAGGCGGCGCGTCGCCGTAACGGAACAATACCGTGAAACTTTTTCGCGTATAGACGCGATGAAGGCGGAGCTCGACGCGCGGCGTCCTTTCAGCGCCGCTGAGCTGCGGCGTATGCGCGAAGAGTTTGCCGTGGAATACACATACAACTCAAACGCGATAGAGGGAAACACTCTGACGCTGCGCGAGACGGCGCTTGTGCTCGAAGGGCTGACTATCGACAAGAAGCCGCTGAAGGACCACCTCGAAGCGGTCGGGCACAAGGAGGCTTTCGATTATGTGCTTTCGCTCGTGCAGGAGCAGTCGCCTGTTTCGGAGCGCGTCATAAAGGAGATACACTCGCTCGTGCTGATGGACAGGCCGGAGGAGCACGGACGGTGGCGGCGCATTCCGGTGCGTATACTCGGCGCGTCGAGCACGCCGCCGGAGCCGGTGACGATCCCGGAGCTTATGGAGCGGCTGGTCGCGGACGAACGACGCAGCAAGCTGCACCCGATAGAGCGCGCCGCGCTTTTCCACCTGAAATTCGAAAACATCCATCCGTTCGTCGACGGCAACGGGCGCACTGGGCGGCTTATTCTCAATCTCTCGCTGATGAAAAACGGATACCCGCCGGTAAATGTGAAGTTCGCGGACAGGCGGCGCTATTACGATGCCTTTGAAGGCTGGCCCGGCGACGGCGGCGACGCTATGACGCGGCTTGTCGCGGAGTACATAGAAGAAGAGCTGGTGAAGCTACTGCGTTTCGCCGCGCAATGAAAAAAGCGCCCCAGTTCGGGACGCTTTTCCATTTCTGTTTGCCTTTCGCGGTTCGTTTAGAACGCGGGGACTATTCCTCTGGGGACGAGGTCTTTCTCTATGAAGGCCTTGACTTCGGGCGACTGGGTCGCTTTTACGAGCGCCTTGGCCTTGTCGCTGTCCTTGTCGGCTTCGCGGACTACGATGATGTTCGCGTAGGGCGAATCCTTGTCTTCGATGACTATCGCGTCCTTCGCGGGATTGAGGCCCGCTTCGCCGGCGAAGTTCGTGTTGATGACGGCCGCCGTCACGTCCTGGAGCGTGCGCGGGAGCTGCGCGGCGTCGATTTCGCTTATCTTGAGTTTCTTCGGGTTGTCGGTGATGTCTTTCGCGGTGATGAGCTCGCCTTCCTTGACCTTGATGAGTCCGGCCTTCTCAAGGACGCGGAGCGCGCGGGCGCAGTTGGTGGCGTCGTTCGGTATCGCTATCTGCGCGCCGTCCTCTATCTCTTCGACGCTCTTCACCTTCGACGAGTAGAGGCCCATCGGCTCGATGTGTATTTTTGCGACCCAGACGCATTTGAGGCCGCGCTCTTTGTTCGCGTTGTCGAAGTAGGGGACGTGCTGGAAGAAGTTCGCGTCGATGGCGCCTTCCGCAAGCGCGGTGTTCGGCGTCACGTAGTCGGTGAATTCGACTATTTCGAGCTTGTAGCCCTCTTTCTCAAGGAGCGGGCGCGCCGCTTCCATGATGTCCTTGTGCGGGAAGGGGGTGACCCCGACCTTGATGACCTTGTCGTCCGCCGCGAAGGCTATCGCCGGGACGAGGAGGACCGCTGCCAGTACTGCCGCTAAAGCTTTCTTCATTTCCGTTCTTCTCCTTTTTTATTTTATTTTTCCGCCGCCGCGTGGACGGCGGTTGAACGCTTTTTATCTGATTTTCTCGTAGATGTAGTTTCCTATGCACTGGATGACCTGGACGACGACTATCAGGATCGCTACGGAGTATATCATTACGTCCGTCTGGAAGCGGTTGTAGCCGTATTTGATAGCGAGGTCGCCGAGGCCGCCGCCGCCGACTACGCCCGCCATCGCGGAGTAGCCGAGCAGGTTTATCGCAACTACGGCCCAGTTGAGGACGAGCGAGGGCATGGCCTCTTTTATCATTACGCCCCAGATTATCTGCCACGTCGACGCGCCGAAGGACTTCGCCGCTTCCACGACGCCGCGGTCGACCTCAAGCAGGCTGCCCTCCATGAGGCGCGCGACGAACGGCGTCGCCGCGATGGTCAGCGGCACGATAGAGGCGGTGCTGCCTATCGAGGTGCCGACGATGATGCGCGTCAGCGGGATTATCGCGATGAGCAGTATTATGAAAGGGAAGGAGCGCAAAAGGTTGACGACGACGTCGAGCACGCGATAGAGCGGCGCGTTCGGGCGAAGGCCGGAGGGGCCGGTAATTATCATGAGTATAGCGACGCCGGAGCCGAATATGCCCGAGAGCACCGTCGAGACGATTACCATATAAAGCGTTTCCCAAAGAGCATAGAGAAGCTCAGCGCCCATTGTCCATTACCTCCCAGAACATTTTGTTTTCCTTCAGCCATTTTTCGATGCGCGGCACGTCCTTGTCGTCGACGTGGATGATGAGGAAGCCCATCACCGTTTCGCGGTATTTCTCTATGCGTCCGCCGACTATCGAGAAGTCTATTCCCAGCTCTCGCGCCATCTTCGAGACGATGCCCTCGTTCGCGATTTCGCGCGGGAACATCAGGCGGATGTTTGTGCCCCGCGGGATGACGGCGTAGTCGTCGGTGATGAGCTTGCGCAGCTCCGGCCCGGGCGCGAGGAAGAGCTTGTCTGTGTCGCCCGAGTCGACGACGCGCCCGCCGTCAAGGATGATGACCTTGTTGCAGATCATCTTGACGACCTCCATCTGGTGCGTGACGGCGATTATCGTCACGTTGAGCTTCTGGTTGATGTCCATGAGAAGTTCGAGAATGGAAATCGTCGTCTTCGGGTCGAGCGCCGAAGTCGCCTCGTCGCAGAGCAGGATTTCCGGGTTCAGCGCAAGAGCGCGCGCTATGCCGACGCGCTGCTTCTGGCCGCCGCTCAGGTTGCGCACCTTTTCGTCGCGCTTCGCGGAGAGGCCGACGAGCTCGAGCAGCTCGTTGACCCTCGCCTCGGCCTCGGCCTTCGGCGTCCCCCAGACCTTGAGCGGGAACATGATGTTCTCAAATACGTTCTTCCTGTTCATGAGGTTGAAGTTCTGGAAAATCATCCCCATGTCGCGGCGCAGCTGCTTCAGCTCCACGTCGTTCAAGTCCTTGACCTCGCGGCCCTTGACCTTCACGCTGCCCTCGGAATAACCTTCGAGGCCGTTGAGGCAGCGCAGCAGCGTCGACTTACCCG
>DVKA01000205.1 GCA_018716365.1 Candidatus Caccocola faecipullorum | reverse complement strand
GATATTGTCGGACGCAGAAGTATGACGCCCGATACTCCGTCTACGTGGATGCCTTCGTTGAGCATGTCGATACAGAGCAACAGCTTTAGGTGTTCAGAGTTGTCTTTCCTGAATGCGTCGAACGCTTTTGAGGATTCCGTGTCTTCAGAGTAGGCTTTGTAGATCACGGGAGAACTGTCTACTCCGTTGAACCATTCGTGTATGTGAGCCTCTGTTTCGTGCAGATGTTCGACATTCGAGCAGAAGACTATGTATTTGCCGTGCCTGTCTTTTACGTGTTTGGAGAATACCGCATCTAAGCCTTCAGCGTTTTCTAATGAACGGCGTAAGGCGTCGAGTTTTTTCTGCGCTTCGTCTCTGGTGGCTTTTGTCTTTGCTCTGCGGATACGGTTCTGGTATTTCTCTATGTCTTTCGAGCAAGAATAGATGGACAAAACGTATTCGGGAGGCGTTAGTATGCCTCTAACTACTGCTTCGCCTAATGTCATTTCGGAGGCTACGTTGCCTTCGAAGAGTTCGTCCGCCATGTCACGGCGGTTGTCCAGGTAGCGGATGCTTGTGGCACTGAGACCGAGAACAGGTACATCTGGATAAGCGGAGAATAATCTCTCTACACCCTTGCCCCACATTTCGGCTCCGACACGGTGGAATTCGTCAAGGATTATGTAATCCGGCTTGAGCGCGTTTATTTCTTCTGTGACCGTCTGCAAGAGTTTTGCGTAGGTACGGAATTCTACATTGTGAGGCTCATAGCCGCAGACGGACTTAATGTTCTCCAGCTGCGTGCGGAAGATATATTCGCTGGGCGAGAGCCAAAGCACGCGCGAAGATGGGTTGTCTTCCGCGAGCTTGAAGGCGATGAAGGATTTGCCCGTTCCGGTAGGGTGGACGACGGCGGCTTTGCCGCGCGAAGCGAGCATGGCGCGGACTTTATCGTATGCAGTCTGGTTGTGCTCGAATAGGTCTATCACTGCCCGCCGCCCCTTTCTATACGTTCTGTCCGCTCTGTGCGGCGAATAACCTATACCTTTTTCGCCTATTCGAGATTGACATTTAGACGGAGGCTTGGCACAATATACAGAAGCCAAACGGGTGCTTTTGGCTGTTGTTTAATGCTTAAGATGAGTGTTTAGGAAAAGTGTCGATGGCGGCGAAAAAGGTATGATTTTTTCGCCGCCATATTTTTAAGCAAGAAAAGATTACAAACTACATAAAGCCCTTTGTGGGCTTAATTTGGTATGAGGGACAGGGTTCCTTATCAGCCTGTGAGGGACGTTATTCTGGATGGTTAAGATTTGCAGATAGAAGGGCAAAAAAATGGAGCGGAAGACGGGATTCGAACCCGCGACCCCAACCTTGGCAAGGTTGTGCTCTACCCCTGAGCTACTTCCGCGCCTTTTAATTAAGTGGTGGCGGGACCCAGAATTGAACTGGGGACACACGGATTTTCAGTCCGTTGCTCTACCTACTGAGCTATCCCGCCATAAAATGGCGGAGCTGACGGGACTTGAACCCGCGACCTCCGGCGTGACAGGCCGGCGCTCTAACCAATTGAGCTACAGCTCCACTCTTGTTGTGCTTTTGGTGGGCGGAATAGGTTTCGAACCTACGACCCCCTGCGTGTAAGGCAGGTGCTCTCCCGCTGAGCTATCCGCCCGCGACATTGTTGCTTGCCGTACCGCATCAGCGACAACGAGAGATATTATAGGGATTTTTCATCAAATGTCAACCGGATAGACGAATTTTCCTGCGCATATATTTTTTGTTCCGCGCCGTGTGAGCCGCGGCGCCGGCATACGCCGCCGCCCGCCTTTTTCGTGTTAAGATATTGCCAACGTTTTTATTAAGGGAGAGTGTCTTATGCAGGCAGGCACTGTTGTATTCGGGACTGTTTTTATGGACTGCAAGGGCTTTGCAGCGAACCGCTACGACCCGCTTGGGCGCAACGTCGGCACTGTGCGCTTCATTCACGGCGGCGTCGGGCGCAACGTCGCGGAGAATCTCGCTCTCGCAGGCTCTTCGCCGGTCTTCGTATCTTCTGTGGACGAGGGCGGCCTCGGCGGCGAGGTTCTCGCGCGTCTTGCAGCCGATGGGGTCGACGTGAGCCGCGTGCGCCGCGCGCCGTCGCACGGTATGGGGATCTGGCTTGCTGTGATGGACGAGCGCGGCGAGCTGGCTTCGTCGATTTCGCAGATGCCGGATCTTTCCATAATGGAGTCGGTCATCAGGGAAGAGGGCGAGGAGATTATACGCGCGGCAGGAAGCGTGATCCTTGAAGTCGACCTTAACGACTTTATCTCGGGCGAGGTTCTTCGCATAGCGCGCAAGTATTCGAAGAAGGTTTACGGAATCACGGGAAATATGGAGGTCGTCCTGCGCAACAGACATTTCCTGCGCGAGCTCGAATGTTATATATGCAACGAGACTGAGGCGGGGCGCCTTTTCGACGCTCCCGTGCAGGCCGATGCGCCGGAACGCGTGCTGGAGACGCTCGTGAACTACGTCGACGCGGAGAGGCTGAAGTCTATGGCGGTGACGCTCGGCGGCGTTGGGTCGGTCTTTTACGACGGCGCGGAGCGGAACGGAGGCTTCTGTCCGTCGCTGCCGACCGAAGTGCGCGATACCAGCGGAGCGGGCGACGCTTTTTTTTCGGGCACTGTCGAGGCCATGATCCGCGGTATTCCGCTCGGCGACGCCGTCATGTACGGAACGAAGCTCGCATCATGGACGATACGCGAGGAGGGGCCGACCTGCCGCGCTCTGCCTGAGCCGCTTTTCTGATTTTTTCCAGAGATTTGCCAAATTTGCGGCGGGGCGTTGATTTCACGTCACGCCGTTTTTTGTCAATGTCTTATGCAGATTATCTTTACTCCACTGTTTCTGCTGAAATGGCTGCGGCGTGGCTTTTCCGGCAAATTACAGCGCCGTCCTCATATCCGGCCATAATACCACTCTAATTTTATATTCTTTGCTGTTGTCGGCGGCTTTACGCCGCGCCTGCGGGGCTGAGGACGCATGACCGGCGGCCTTTTCGGTTTTGCCTCTGATTGCGCAGCGTACTGCCGGCCATGAAAAACGGGAAGGGACGAAAAACGCGCCCCGTCCTTTAAGGAAGGGGCGCGCCGGTTTAGCTTAACGCTGCGTAATTATCGGTTACTTTATTACGCCTATCGCCGCGAGAGCCGCGGAAAGTCTTGCTACCGGGACGCGGAACGGCGAGCAGCTGACGTAGTTGAGGCCGAGCCCGTTGCAGAAGGCGATGCTCGACGGGTTGCCGCCGTGCTCTCCGCAGATTCCGAGCTGGATTCCGGGGCGGGTCTTGCGGCCCTTCTCCACCGCGATTTCCATAAGTCCGCCTACGCCGTCGCGGTCAAGCTGCGCGAAGGGGTTCTGCTCGAAGACGCCCATCTCGACGTACTGTCCGAGGAACTTGCCTTCCGCGTCGTCGCGCGAGTAGCCGAAGGTGGTCTGTGTGAGGTCGTTGGTGCCGCAGCTGAAGAACTGCGCGTATTCGGCGAGCTGGTCTGCGACCATCGCGGCGCGCGGTAGCTCGATCATGGTTCCGACCATGTATTCGAGTTCTACGCCGTGCTCGGCGAGCTTCTGCTTCGCTACTTCGTCTACGAGTTCGCGCATCGCCTTCATCTCGAACTTGGTTCCGACGAGCGGGATCATGATGTCGGGGATGACCTTGACGCCCTTCTTCGTGAGCTTGCACGCTGCGTCGAATATCGCGCGTACCTGCATCTCGTAGATTTCGGGGTAGATCATGCCGAGGCGGCAGCCGCGGAAACCGAGCATCGGGTTCTGCTCGTGGAGCTCGCGGGCGCGGGCGATCGTAGCCTGTATCTTCTGAGCCTCGGCGCTGTTCGGGTCGAGGGTCTCAAGGGCCTTCGTGAGTTCCGGTATCTTCGGAAGGAACTCGTGGAGCGGCGGGTCGAGAAGGCGGATCGTTACGGGCAGCCCTTCCATGGCCTCGAAGATTCCGTAGAAGTCGGATTCCTGCATGACCTGGAGTTTGTCGAGCTGTACGATTCTCTCTTCCTTCGTCGAGGAGACGACCATTTCCTGCATTACCGGCAGGCGGTCGGCGTCCATGAACATATGCTCAGTGCGGCAGAGGCCGATGCCCTTCGCTCCGAAGGCGCGGGCGCGGCGCGCGTCTTCCGGCGTGTCGGCGTTGGCCCAGACCTGAAGCTTCGCAATCTTGTCCGCGTCGTCGAGGAGTTCGCGGAAGTTGTCGTCGAACTGCGGATCGATGAGCTCCATCTTGCCGACTATGACGTCGCCGTTGCTTCCGTCGAGCGTGAGGTATTCGTCTTTCTTGACCGTGACGTCGCCGACGGTGAAGGTCTCGGCGGCGAGGTCGATCTTCACCGTCTCAGCACCCGAGACGCAGGGTTTGCCGAGTCCGCGGGCGACGACGGCGGCGTGGCTCGTCATTCCGCCGTGGCTCGTGAGGACGCCCTGCGCCGCGAAGAGGCCGTGGATGTCGTCAGGCGTGGTCTCGGGGCGGACGAGGATGATTTTCTCGCCTTTTCCGCCGCGCTCGGCCGCCTCGTCGGCGTCGAATACGACTTTACCGACGGCAGCGCCCGGAGAGGCGGGCAGTCCCTTGACGAGGACGTTGCGCTTCGCCTTCGGGTCGAGCTGCGGGTGGAGCAGCTGCTCTACCTGCTCGGGGGCGACGCGCGAAACTGCGGTCTGCGCGTCGATAAGGCCTTCGTGAAGCATATCCATAGCGATTCTGACGGCCGCCGCCGCGGTGCGTTTGCCGTTTCTCGTCTGAAGGATGTAGAGTTTGCCCTTCTCTACCGTGAACTCGATGTCCTGCGCGTCGCGGTAGTGGTTCTCAAGGAGTTTCGCTATATCGCAGAACTGTTTGTAGACTTCCGGCATCGTCTCGCCGAGCGAGGCGATGGGCATAGGCGTGCGGATACCGGCGACGACGTCTTCGCCCTGCGCGTTGATGAGGTATTCGCCGAAGAGCTTGTTTTCTCCGGTCGAGGGGCTTCTCGTGAAGCAGACGCCGGTGCCGCAGTCGTCGCCGAGGTTTCCGAAGACCATCGTGACGACGTTGACGGCCGTGCCGTAATCTTCAGGAATGTTGTTGATCTTGCGGTAGGTGATGGCGCGCGGCGTGTTCCAGCTGCGGAAGACGGCGTCGATGGCGAGACGGAGCTGCGCCCACGGGTCGGTCGGGAATGTATGGCCGGCTTCGTCGACTATCTTCTTGTAGTCTTCGACGAGCTTCTTGAGTTCTTCGGCGGGAATCTTGTAATCTTCCTTGACTCCGGCCGCGTCTCTGGCCTGCTCAAGCCTCTTCTCGAATTTGTCGAGATCCACGCCGAGCACGACGTCGGAGAACATCTGGATGAAACGGCGGTAGCTGTCGTAGGCGAATCTCTCGTTGCCGGAGGATTTCGCAAGCGCCTTCACCGTGTCGTCGTTGAGGCCGAGGTTGAGTATCGTGTCCATCATGCCGGGCATCGAAACGGGCGCGCCGGAACGGACGGAGACGAGAAGCGGGTTCTCTGATGAGCCGAAGTTTTTGCCGGTGAGTTTTTCTACGCGGCCTATCGCAGCCTCCACGTCGCTCCAAATTCCGGCTATGAAGTCGTTTTCTTTCCAATACTGATGGCAGGCTTCCGTAGTGATTATGAAGCCGGGCGGCACCGGAAGACCTATCTTCCACATCTGCGCGAGGTTCGCGCCCTTACCGCCCAAGAGCATGCGCATATCCGCGCTGCCTTCGCTGAAATCGTAGATGTACTTTGTTGACGACATCAAGTTACCTCCCCATCTGTTTTATAAAGGCTGGGTACAGCCAAAATTCCAATCTGTTTTATTTATAGCACGACGGGCGTCTATTTTAAAATGCTGAAATCGCCTATCTGCATGAAGAAGTTCTGGCATTCGCTGAGCAGCGCTATGCGGTTTGCGCGTATAGCGTCGTCCTTGTCCATAACCAGAACGTCGTTGAAGAATCTCGCGATGACGGGCGCAAGTTCCGCCATAATCGCGGCGAGGGCCTCCCAGTCGCATTTTTCGACCGCGTCGTGGGCCTTGCCGGTGAGTTTTTCGAGTTCTTCGTAGAGGCTGCGCTCCGCGTCGGATACGAACTTCGACGGGTCTACCTTGCCCGGGTCTCCATCGACCTTCGCGAGGAGGTTCTTGACGCGGACGGCCGCGGTTACAAGTTCCGCGAACCACGGCTCGCCGGCAGCCTTTGTGAGGACTTCGGCGAGACGGTAGAGCTGGAGCGGGCGCGACGGCGCGGTCTGCACTGCGAGCGCGACAGCTTCGTGGCTGAAGCCCTTCTCACGGAGCTGGACCTGCTGGCGCTGCGCGATGAAGGCCTTGAGTTTTTCAAGGCGTTCTTCCGGCATTTCAAGCAGCTGCGCCGCCATGCCGAGAGCTTCGTCGAGATCTATGTCGAGCGAAAGCCCCCAGATGAGCTCGTTTATCGTTCTCGCGGCGCGGCGCAGTCCATAGGGGTCCTGCGACGAAGTCGGCTCCATGCCTATCTTGTAGATGGCAGAAAGCGTGTCGAGGCGTTCGCCGATGCCGAGCAGCGCTCCGCCTATCTGCGAGGGCAGCTCGTCGCCGGCGTAGCGAGGCAGATACTGCTCGTAAATCGCAAGCGCGACTTCCTCCGGCTCTCCGGCCTTGCGCGCGTACTCGCGGCCCATGATTCCCTGAACGTCGGAGAACTCATAGACCATATTGGTGACGAGGTCGGCCTTCGCGAGGTCGCAGGCGCGCGCGAGCTTCGCCATATCGACATCGGCCTTGAGCGTCTCGGCGAGCCAGAGCGTGAGCTTCTTTATTCTCTGCACCTTGTCGTAGACTGTGCCGAGCTTTTCCTGATAGGTTACATTCTTAAGTTCTTCGGCGTGGGCGTCGAGGGACTTTTTCTGGTCCTCTTTCCAGAAGAAGGCGGCGTCGTAGAGGCGCGCGCGCAGCACGCGCTCGTTGCCTTCGCGGACGACGCTCATGTCCTTCGCGCGGTTGTTGCTGACGCCGATGAAGTTCGGCATAAGCTTGCCGTCGGCGCCGTGGACCGGGAAGTAGCGCTGGTTCTTCGCCATCGAGAGGATGAGCACCTCGGCGGGGATGTCGAGGAATTCCTTCTCGAAGCTTCCGTAGAAGGGTATCGGATATTCGTTGAGGTGCACGTTTTCTTCAAGCAGCTCCGGGTCTACCGTGACCTTCGCGCCGAGCTCCTTCTCTATCTCCGCAACTCCGGCGAGGATCATGGCCTTGCGCTCCTCGGGGTCGGTGATGACGAAGTTCTCGCGCATCGCGGCGTCGTAAGAGGCGGTGTCCTTGATTTCTACCGCTTCCTTACCCATGAAGCGGTGTCCGCGCGAGGTCGTGCCGCTCTTGACTCCGCCGAAGGTTACTTCGAGCGGCCTGTCTCCATAGAGCGCGACGATCCAGCGGACGGGGCGCGCAAAGCGGACCGTTTTCTCCGCCCAGTACATACTCTTCGGGAAGGCGAGGCGGTGCATGATCTTCTCAAGAAGCTGCGGAAGCACCTCGGTGGAGGGCTGTCCCTCGGTGCGCTTTTCGGCGACGACGTACTCCGCGTTTCCTATCGTTTCTACCTTGAGGGCCGAGACGTCTACGCCGCGGCTGCGCGCGAAGCCCTGCGCGGCCTTCGTCGGGTTGCCGTCTGCGTCGAAAGCCTGAGCCTTGAGCGGCCCTTTCGAAACTTCGACCGCGTCATCCTGACGTTCTGCGACGTCTTTGACCTTGAGCACGAGGCGGCGCGGCGTGCATTCGGACTTTATCTCTCCGTGGGCGATGTGCGCGCCGTCAAGCTCTTCCGCGGCGTACTGAGCGAGGTCGGCGAGCGCCTTGGGCATAAACCTCGCGGGGATTTCTTCAGTTCCTATCTCAAACAGAAGGTCGGTCATTACTGCGCGCCTCCTTTTATAAATTTGTCGAATTTATGCATCAGCGGGTAGCCCATCTCTTCGCGCTGCTTCAGGTACGCCTTGCAGCAGGCGCTTGCGATCGCGCGGACGCGGCTGATGTAGCTGGTGCGCTCCGTAACGCTGATGGCGTTGCGCGCGTCGAGCAGGTTGAACGAATGCGAGCACTTGAGCACGTAGTCGTATGCGGGAAGCACGAGCCCCGTCTCAAGCACCCTTCTCGATTCCGCCTCGTACTTGTTGAAAAGTTCGAAAAGCATATCGGTGTCGGCGACCTCGAAATTGTATGTCGAGTGTTCGACCTCGCCTTTGTGGTGCACGTCGCCGTAGGTGACGTTGTCGACCCACTGAAGGTCGTAGACGTTGTTGACCTTCTGGACGAACATCGTGATTCTCTCAAGCCCGTATGTAAGCTCCGCGGGCACTACGTCCATATCGACGGCTCCCATCTGCTGGAAGTACGTAAACTGAGTGATCTCCATGCCGTCGAGCCAGACTTCCCATCCAAGCCCCCACGCTCCCGTAGTCGGGTTCTCCCAGTCGTCCTCGACGAAGCGGATGTCATGTTCCGCGGGGTCTATGCCGAGGTACTTAAGGCTCTCGATGTAGAGCTCCTGAATGTTGTCGGGAGCCGGCTGGATGATGACCTGATACTGGTAATAATGCTGAAGGCGGTTCGGGTTCTCACCATAGCGCCCGTCGGTCGG
>DVKA01000204.1 GCA_018716365.1 Candidatus Caccocola faecipullorum | reverse complement strand
AGCATATCGCGGTCCCAGCCGCTCGCTGCGAGCCGTTCTTTTTTGAGCTCAGCAATACGGGCCCGTATCTTGACGTTTCTTGACAATCTAGACGCATGCTCGCCTGCCGACTTTCTGTTCTCGGAATAACCGGCCCTTATGGCCGCCTCCGTTCCGTTGCCGCGGCACTCAAAGACATACGCCTGGCAGAATCTCTCCTGTCTGTCGTTCAGTTCGACGGCCACATTTACCACCTCCACACATATATGAGATAATCCGATATACAATCGTTATAAAGCGAAATCAAAGGAGTGAAAAACCATGTCAGAACTAGAAATACTCAGCGTCCCGCTCGACGCGGAAATGAAACGCGAAGCCGACGAAGCATTCAGCAAACTTGGCATGACAACCGCAGACGCGGCACGGTTCTTCATCCGCTGCGCACTAAGTGAAAAAGAAAACCCGCTTGACGCATTAGACCCTAAACACCGGATTTACAACGATGAAACAATAGCCGCATTCGAAGAAGCCTTCCGCATAGCCCACGACCCAAACGCCAAACGCTACGCCAGCGTAGAAGAGCTGATGGCCTCACTTCTGGAAGAAGACGAGGACGAAGAATAACAGTCACGAAAAAAGCCGCCTCCCTCAAACGAGGAAAAGCGGCTCTATCTTCTTATCCTCCGCCCCTGCCGGGCGGTTCGTTTCCTTACGGCTTTCGCCAGTATAAAAATTATAGCAAAAAAACGTGCGAAAAAATTCTCAACAATTCCCGTACAATTTGACCTTTGACTTTTTGACCAATACCCGCGTCGAGACACTAGAAGAATGACTTCCGCTTTACTTATGAGCGGCAAGAGTTCATTTCAGAGCGCCCATCCGCCAGTCCTCAAGCAAAGGCTGAACGTCGAGAACCGGCCTGTACAGCTTCCCGAGGGCGCGATTGATATGCCGGTAGACCGTGCTGTTGCTGAACATAAGTTCCGCCGCAACGTCGGCCACCTCCAGCTTCCGCCAGTACCGCAGCGCAAGCACCCGCCGCTCCTCGGGCGAAAGCGCGCAGAAAGGCTCGTAAATACCCAGCATAAGCGCCGACAGCCGCCGCATGATAGGGTCGTCGTAACGGTCGAGATACTTGTCCACCGCGCAGGCCGCGCCGCCGCCGTCCACGCGCTCTCCGTAAATACAGCCTCCGGCGAGCGCCCTCGCGTCCAGCATAAGCCTGTACCCGTCATAATCCCGCTTGATAGCCGGAAAATCCTTCACCGCCCCCTCGGCGATCCTGTGCCTGTACGACGCCACCGTCATTCCTCCTCTGTGTTCTCTCTTGTCTCTGTCCTTGTGATGCGAGCGCCTGCGGGCGCTTTTCGAAACGCTCGCAAAAGTGCTCGCACCCGAAAAATCCAGTCTGTAGCCGTATTTATATATACATTGCGAGCACTGCGAGCACTTTAGAACTCATAAACTAGATTTATCATACGAGAGAAAAATTCCTAAATTTACCCCGAAAAAAGCGCCGAAGTGCCTGCGAAGTGTACACCAATGCAGTCATACCAACGTTTCACCTCTTGCGAGCACTTCCGCGAGCACTTTTGAAACGCTCGCGCGGCGAGCTCTAAAGCGTTGATATGACTGAATTTGTAAATGCGAGCACTTAACGGTAGAGATACGAAACGCTCGCGGTTTGTTTCAGTTTTTTCGGCGGGACACGCCAAAGCCGGGCGTTCGCGTGCCCTGTCTTTTTGCTTGTAGTCCCCGTAAGTTTACGCAAAACACGCGCCGCCTTCATAGCGTCACCTGGGCGCGGCACTCCGACGAAACCGGCCTCGATAAGCGCCTCAGTCGCGGTCATCTCCTGCCAGAACTCGCGCGCAATTTCCCAGTCAAGCCCCTGCGTCAGCAGTTCCTCGACAGGATTCGGCGCTTCAAACTGCCAGTTCTGCCGCGCGAGCTCGGCCTCCTCGTCCTTCGTGAGCCACCACTGCCCGAGCGGGTCTTCCGTGCCGCGCATATAATAATCCTCGTAGACCTCGGCCCATATCTGCTGCATGTCGCGGCGGTCTATCATATCCATGCGCTCCACCGGAATGCACCACCATCTGGAGTTCCCCGTGTCGTCTATGAGAATCTCGCGCTGGTTCACCGTAGCGCCGAAGACCGTCCGCCGCTGAAACTCGCTCATGCGCCGCCCCCACGGCATACGAAGCACGTCCGTGCTGCGCGTCAAAAAGTTCTTCAGCGCAGACATATCCGACCGCTTAAAAGTACCCTCCAGCTCGCCCAGCTCCGTAATCCAGAAAGAAATAGCGCGCTTCAGGCTGTCCTTGTCGTTCGGGTCGAGCCCTATGCCCTCGTTGAAAAACTCATCGCGCCCCGCGAGATTGCGGAACCACGTCGTCTTCCCTATCCCCTGGCCGCCGATAAGCACCAACACGCCGCGGTAATGGAACCCGCGCGGATGAAAGGCAGCCGCCGCCGCGGAGACGAGCCACTTGCGCATAAGCAGTTCCTTAAAAGCGCGGGGAAAGCCCTTCTCCTCTACGACGGAATCGTAAACGTTTCCGATACGATGTATCCCGTCCCACGGCTCGGAGAGAATCCACTCGCGCACCGGATTGATAACGTTCCGCGCCGCCACTTCAGAAAGAAACGGGTCAACGTTGCTCGAAGGAAAGCCCCACTGCGCGCAGAGCGAGAGAATATGTCCCAGCGTCGCGTTCTTCACGTCGTCGCCGCAGTACTCGCGCCCAGGCACGCCGATGATGCCCTCCTTCTTTATCTCGTCATATTTTACACTGATACCCGCGTAAGCGAGCAGCGCTTCGAGATTTGCAATAGTCCCCTTCGGCCGCCCCGTACTCTCGCTCACATGTACGAACTGCGGATATGCGTGCCGCGTCTTAAACTCGGCGCGTGCCTTGAACTGCTCCAGTTTTGCGAGCATGGCGGCGCGCGTCTTCTTAAGTCCGAACTTCGCCGCGTAGTCGTTCCAGTCCGAGAGCTTCTCTCCCTCGTCGAAATCAGGAAAGACGAACGGAATCCCTGTCTCCTCGAATATCTTGAACGCGGCTGCGCCTCCGGTGTTGCCCATCCTCTTATAACGGTCGTTGTCCGCCGCGACGACAAACTCCGTCTGTCCCCATTTCTCGCGCACGTTGTCTATAACAGGGCGCAGGTTACCGGCATCCGCTGCGACGATTACATCGTCACCCAAGGCATCCGCTATGGTGCGACCGGTAGCCCAGCCCTCGCAAACCCAACAACGCGCTGAAATCACAGACGGCAGTCCGCCGCTCTCCGAACATCCGTTCGTGGAAAGAGCCTTTTTACCCCCTTCGGCAAGCTCACGCTTCCCCGAAAGAAAACAGAAATTCCCCATCTTGGGAGCATCCTTCTCAAAACGCTTGGAACCGTCGCCGGAAATAGTCTGTACAGTAGCGATACTTCCGTCAGGGAAATAATAAGGGATTACAAGCAAATCGCCAAGCTGTCTCGCGCCGTGCGCGCCGGAAAGCCCCTTCTTAAGAATATACTTGTGAAGCGGGTTCGCCTCAGAAGCAGTCTCCCACTTCACCTGCGCGATGTTTATAGCCTTTTCGCGCGCTATGGCCTTCTCTTTATCACTCTCTTCCTTGCGCGCGGCGCACTCCTCGATATAGCGGCGGCGCTCTTCGTCCGTCCAGCCGGAAGCAGCTCCGTTGCGGAAAAACCAAGTCGTATAAGGAACGCCGTGAGAGGCCTTATAGCTCTTGAAATACCCGGCGGGCGACTCGTCCATATAGACGCAGTACTCGCCGGACCTCTCGCTCCCCTTATCGCCGCGCACCCTATAACGATGCTTGCGCCCGTCCAGGCGTAAAGTATCATTATCCGCCGGAGGAATCCCAGCCTCCGCCATCGCGTCGAGAAAAGCGCGCTCCACGTCGTAATAATTGAAATCCGCTATCTTGCCTCACCTCGCCTTCGCAACATAGACCGATGTTAAGCCCGCCCCGCCTTTTCAAGCGTCATGGCGACTGGACAATACGGATCACATTCTTCGGCGTCGCGCTTGCCGCACGGCGCGCATACGCGCTCGCGGATAAGACGCACCAGGGCTGAAATGGCATCTGACTTTCTAGCGCGCGATTCGCGCTCTTCACGTTCGCGCTCCTTGCGCCGGTACTCGAACATTCCGCCGGCTTGTTCGACCTCATCGCAGTATTTTGCATATCCGTCGCTCATGTTATTCTCCTCCCATAGGCTCAGGCGCGGCCTCTGAAAACGCTTTTCCAATACGCCCGCGCTTACGCTTCGTGTTTTTTACCGGCAGCGCCTTAACGCCCGTCTCCGCTTCATAGCGCTTGTCTATCTCGGCGAAAAACGCCGCCAGCGACTTAACCGAGATACGCACATCGACGCTCCCCCGTATGGAATTCTTGATAACCTCCCACGAATGCCCGGCTATTCTAGCTGCGCGTATCTCCGTATATAGTTCTTTGACAAGCTCGTACTTCACTTTAGAGCACCCGCCGCGCCTGGCCGGAGACCGTGCCAGCTCCGTCAGCCCCATCCGTGCCCTGCCTATTCCAGGCATATCGAAATCCGGCATCTAGCGTTCCTCCACCCTCGGCCCCCAGCAGCCGCGCGCGAACTTCGGACACTTCATGCAGCTCAGAGGTTCAAGCAGCACGCGCTCCGGCCGCTCGCGCCCGACATAAAAATCACGACTGGAACAGCAGCACACAGCGAAATATGCTGGGTCTGTCCGCATAAGCCGCGCCGCGACGGCCTCGACCCGCTCGCGCACGCTAGGCAGCCGAAGCCCCTCAAGCATGAAATTATCCCCGAACACCGTCATAACGCGCCCTCCTCCTTCAAAACAGCCTCGAAAGTTTCGTCCAAAGCTTCGTCATCCGGCGCCATCGCCGCTATGCGCGCGACCCTGGCCCTATAATCCTTATAACTGCGCAGCCGACCCTCAAGCACCGCAATCTTCTTCTCATACTTCCCGCGCATCTTCTCGACGGAAGCGGCCGCGTCCTCGCGCACAGAGGCCTCCTCGCGCAGCCGCGCAATCTCCGCATTCGCGCACTTCAGCCGCTCCCGCAGATCCTCGCACTCCGCGCATGCCCGCTCGAAATCTGCGGCCAGCGTCCCCGCCTTATGCAAATCCCCAGAGGCGGCCGCCACACCGTCGCGGAAAGCCTTATACTCGCGCCGCAGATCCTCGCAGGCCTTCGATGTGCCGGAAAGCATAGCCTTATAATTGTCCCGCTCCTTAGCGACCGCCTTCAGCTCGCGCGAAACCCGCACAAACTCGGACGAGCCGTTATCAGCAAAGTCCCGCATCTCGTTTATAAACGCAGCGAGCTTCTCGTTCTGCTCGCGAGAAAGAAAATCGAAATCGCACTCAAAAGCCATAACAGAAAAACCTCACTTCCCGGCCTTCACAGGCGCGTACTGCACGCGCATCGCGCGGCACATACCCTTAAACTTCGGATGCTCCTCGTATAAATCGCAGAATCGACAGCGCAGCGCGACCTTAGCAATATCCCGCAGCACAGACACCTGCGTCTTATTCTCATGCTCGTCGAAAACATGCTTCCGCTCCAGCCTGTCGCACGACGCCACCATACGAAAAACCGTACTCACAGTGCGCCGCCCCCCTTCGAAACCGCGCGAAGCCGCCGCTCCATAGGCGTAAGACTCTGCACACACTCGCGCTTCGTAGAATCGCGCCACGCCTCAAGGTCCTCCAGCGTGTAATACACGCGGTTCCCCTTAACGTGATACGGCGGCCCCACAGTCTTGCTCGTAGGCATCCGGCTCTTATTAAGAAAAGCCTTCGACACCTTAAGAAAAGCCGCCGCCTCCGCAGTATTCATATTCCGAGGATCGGCGCCGTCAGAAAGCGCCTCCAGCCGCTTAGCCTCAAGCAGCCGGTCCATCTTCTCGTTAAGCGCCGAAAGCTGCGCCATAAGCGCCTCAGCGTCCACCGCCACAACAGAAGAAAACAACTCCGCCATAAAACCGACCTCCAATCCCAACCCGTGATACAATAACGGGACACTGTTTTTACAAGCTGTTGCTCCTCCCTATGCGGTATTCGCACTACCGCATAGGGAAACAGCTCCTATTCATCGTCCAAAAGCCCGCGCAGCTCCCTGTCGCGCCGGATATGCTTATAAATATCCTCCACGTGCCACTCTCGGATAAACCGCACATCCATTCCCGACTTCTCCATGCGGTCAATCACTTCAGCGCCGATGCAGCTCCAGGCATAACCGAGATTCACCGCCTGAGTGATCTCGTCGAACATCTCGTTCACGACGGGATAAAGCCGCTTAAGCTCCGCCTTCGGCGGTTTCCCGCGCTTTGGCTTCACCGTTATGTTCTTGCTTTGAAGATTTTCAACCAACGTCATAAAAATCACCTCTTAAATGATAGTTGTTACCACCACAAATAATACTATAACAACTACATTAAAACAACCACAAACAACCACCAAACACCACATTACAACATGTTATATTTGTGGTAAGAGGTGGTAAACATGACCACGAAAGTCAGAAACATAAGAATAGACGACACGCTGGATGAAAAAATCCTCACCATTGCGGCAGCGGAAGAACGCAGCATAAGCAACACTATGACGTGGCTCCTTCGCGATGCCGTAAACCGTTATCTTGAAACTCATCAAGACCTAACAAAATCAGATGGCGAATGAAATTTGAGCGGCTCCTGTTCTCACGAGCTGCGAGCCTCTCAATTTCTGCCAGCACGTCCTCTTCAATTCTTACGTTGACAACAGCTTTCTGCATGAAAAATCCTTTTTCCCTCAAACACATAAACGCCCGGCACCTCGACAATCGGATACCGGGCGTTTATGTAAATCTATAACAGAGCTAACGCGCTACAAATTTCTCAAATTATTGATAGCCTTGACCTTGGTAATAACAAA
>DVKA01000203.1 GCA_018716365.1 Candidatus Caccocola faecipullorum | reverse complement strand
ACTCGCCGGAGAAAATTAATTTTTTAATTTTGCTGTATACATCATCTGCTAATGTAGGCATACACGTCTCCACCTTTTTGAGGCGCAATTTATGCAAGATTATAAGGAGAACTTAAATAAAATCAAGTTATTAAGATTAACCCGTTGCTATAAATAATTTATTTCTTGTCTAGTAGAATGAATGCCGTGTTTATGCGTTTTTGTGTTGTAGCAGAAGCTCAGATATTTGAATGCGAAAAAGGGAAATGTGTTCATTGAAAATTTCCCCCCAGCGCGCCACGCGGCGCGGAATTTTTCTGCTTTTGTAAATTATAGCGTGAAGCGGAAGGAAGACGCGACGGCGGAGGCTTCGCGTCGGGGGATTTTCGCGCCGTTCGCGCGGCGGCGCACGCTCGGCTATAATAGGGGCGTGTCAGTACCTTTTTCGGAAGGAGGCGCGTAGCATGAAGCGCGCTCGTAAATTTACTGCCGCGGCGGCGGTTTTGCTTTATCTCGCGGGTTTTGCGTTTCCGCGCGGCGCGGAGGCTGTGCGGCTCACGATAGATATTCCGTCTGTGACAGAGACTGTGCTCGAATCTGGGCGCGACTTCTACGTCGCGGGGCGGATCGACCGCGAGGGCGTGCCTGCGGAAGAGATGCCGCTCGACATACGCGTCGAGGTCGCGGACGCGGGCGAGATGCGCGACAACATACGCCGCCCCGTGCGCGTCGTCGAAAGCCGCGTCGGCAAGAGCGGCGTGACGGAGCCGCGCGATATACTCTTCGACTACGCGGGGATCGCGCCGTGGGTGAAGCTTACGCGCGAAGAGCTCGCGGCCTCGCCGCCGCCCGATCTCGTCTTCCGCGCCGAAGCGCCCTCGTCGTTCCGCGACCCGCGCGTCAAGGCCGCCGTGACGGAGGAGCGCTACGCGGCGCTCGTGCAGGGCGGCGCGACGAAGGAATACGACGGCGATTATTCTAAAATTTACCGAGATGACCTTGAATGGAACTACTTCCGCGTCACGGTCAGCGCGCTGCACGAGGGGCGCGTCGTCGCCGAGGTTTACAAGGACGTTATGCTCGGCTCTGTGCCGGATAAAATTCTGACGCGCTTCTCGCCGCCGGAGCATTTCGCCAAAGCCTCGGCTTTCGCGCGCGAACGCGGCTGGCGCATGTATCTCGACCCGTTCCCGGGCTACTGGAACGCGGGGCGGCCAGCGCCGTGCGAGATACCGGCCCGCTGGCGCGCGAACGACGCGCTGGAATATTCCTCGGGCTTCGTCCACGCCGTGATTTACAACATCTCGGAGAGCAGCGCCTCGCAGAGCGTGGAGCTTGGGCGCATCGCATTCGACGGGAGGATGTTCCGCGACGACGAAATACTTTTCTACGTCTACGACATCGGCGAGCCGTCGCTGACATACGAAAGAGGCGGCGGTGAGGCGCGCCGCGAAGGGGAGCTGGTGCGGCTCGCAGAGGGCGAGCGGCTGCGCTTCTCGCGCGCGGAGATCGGCGAACGGCCTGAAAAATATTTCCCGCGTGAAAACGCGGGGCGCGTCGACTGGAACGTCTACAACTCCGTCGCCTTCCGCCCGGGCGAGGCCGTGACGCTCTACGGCGTCGTGACGCCGGTACAGCCGATGCTCTCCGAAGTCGAGCCGAACGACGACGGCACGTATACGATTAAAAACAGAATAAAGACGCTGCGGTTGCGCGCCGAGGAAATCAGCCGCGGCGAGGTGATAATCGACGAATTCCCCGTCGGCCTAGAACGTTTCTACGACGCCGCCGCGCCCGGCAAGGCTTCGCCCTCGATATACGAATTCCGCTGCACGCTGCACCTGCCGAAGCGCGATGGCAAAAGCCTCTACACAGTGACGGCGCAGTGCTTCGACGCGCACGGCGAACCAGTCGAAGGGACGGAGACGATTTTCTATCTTTGGGTGCGGTGAAGGCTACGCGTAAAAATTTATGGAAGGGACGTACGCCATGAAGAAAAATTTACCTCCGGCGACGGGACGGTTTGACACGGTCATATCCATCATCAACAATGCGCGCACGCGCGCCATTAAGGCGGTCAACGCAGAGCTGATTCAAATGTATTGGAATGTCGGTCAATATCTGTCCGGCCTCTGTTCTGGCTCTAACTACGGAGACGGCGTGATAGATGAAGTCGCCGCGTACATAGCGCGCGAGGCTCCAGATATAAAGGGATTCAACCGCCGCGGATTATATCGTATGAAGCAGTTTTTTGAGACTTACCATGACGACGGCTTTGTGACACCGCTGGTGACACAAATCAGCTGGACTAATCATCTGCTGATTATGTCGGCTTCAAAATCGGCGGAAGAACGTCATTTTTATATGGCCTTATGCGCGAAAGAACACTATTCCAAAAGGGAGCTGGAACGGCAGATTGACAGCGCTTATTATGAACGTTGTATGCTGTCGTCGAAAAAACTGCCGGTGGAGCACGTACCTCATGATGTCAGGCGAAGCATCCTCGATACTTATGTTCTTGAATTCCTCGACCTGCCGGACGGCTTTTCGGAGCGTAGTCTGCGCAAAGCCATCATTGCGAACCTGAAGCATTTTCTGCTGGAATTCGGGAAGGACTTTTCTTTTATCGGCGAAGAATATCGCGTACAGGTCGGAGGAGAGGACTTTTACATCGATTTGCTGTTCTATAATCGCGCGCTGTCGTGTCTTGTGCCGCTTGAATTGAAAATAGGCAGGTTCAAACCGGAGGACGTCGGACAGCTTAATTTCTATTTAGAGGCGCTCGACAGGGATGTGAAAAAGCCCAACGAAAATCCGAGCGTCGGCGTGATACTGTGTACGAGCAAGGACGACGCCATTGTGGAATATGCTTTGAGCCGCAGTATGTCGCCGGCTTTGGTCGCGGACTATACCCTGCGCCTGCCCGACAAGGAAATACTGAGAAATAAATTGCGTGAATTGACGGAACTTGCGTGGGTAAACGACAGTGCGGACGATTTTTTATCTCTGGATACGATGAAGGACAACTCCGAAAATGAATGAAGCGGAGAAAAAAGAATTTCCATTCGCCGACGCGCCGGACACGGCGGCGATTGTCTGCCGTCATGTTTTGGAGGAGGGCGCGCCTGTAACTTACGTCTCGCACGACGAAGACGACGGTATGTGGCAGTTCCTATGCGGCGGCCTGCACGAGACGGCGGACGCGCGGCTCGTCTCGCTTTACTCTGTCTGGAAGCGCGACGAATCCGTAGGCCTGTTATGTGAAATGCCGCCGGGGTTCATCGCATGGCGCGCCGGCGCGGAGGACGAGTGGCGCGTCGGGAAACGGCGGCGCGCCTGACGCGGCGGATTAAGGTTGCGGGGCGTGTGCAGGTGAAGAAACTAAACGGCCCGATGAACTTACAGCGCGGGGCGGGAATTTTCAGAGAGAACACATAAGACGAGACGGCGGCGCGCAATTTTACGGTTCGCCGCCGCTGCGTGCCGCGCGATATAATTTATCTGAAAAACCATAATGAAAGCGGGGCGGCGCGGATGGAGAGAGCGGTCAGGATTGCGAAGAAGCTTCTGCCTTTTGCCGGCGCGGCGGTGTTTCTGCTCGCCGTTTACGCGATACACAGGGAGCTTGCGGGCGTGCGGCTGTCGGAGCTGCGCGCGGCCTTTGCGGAGACCGGGGCGGAGGACGCGGTGCTCGCGCTTCTCGCGGTCGCGCTGAATTACGCGGTGCTCGCGGCGAACGAGGCGCTCGCCGTCGCAGAGGGCGGCGGGCTGCCGTGGTACAGGGCGGCTTCCGTCTCGTTCGTCGCAAACGCCGTAGGTTTCAACCTCGGCGCTTCGGCTATTTCCGGCGGCGCGGTGCGCTGGCGGCTTTATTCTGCGCTGGGGCTCGACCCGGCGCGCATCGGGCGCGTCATAGCCTCGACGCAGGCGGCCTTCGTCTTCGGCCCGCTGCTTGCAGGCGCGCTGGCGTTCGTAATCGCGCCTGACGCCGTTTTCGCGCGCGCGGCTTGGCTCGGCTCCGCGCGCTGGCTTCTCGCAGCGCTCTGTCTTTCCGTTCCCGCCGCGGTGTTCGCTTTTTCGTTCCGCGGTTCGATTCCGTGGATAGAGGGGCAAAGGCTCGCCCTTCCATCGCCGCGCGGCGTTGCGGCGAAATGTCTGCTCGGCTTTCTCGATATAGCTACAGCCTCGCTCGTGCTCGGCTTCGCGCTGCACGCGGAGGGAGCGCCGTTTTTAGCGCTCTTTTCTGCCTACGCGCTTTCGGCGCTGCTCGGTTCGCTGAGCCAGATACCGGGCGGCCTCGGCGCTTTCGACATAACTTTCATGCTGCTGACGTCGCCATTCTGCGGCCACGCGCATATCGTGAGCGCCCTGCTGCTCTATCGCTTTTTGTACTATATCGTGCCGCTCGCGCTGGCGACGGCGCTTCTCCTTCTGACGGAGCTGGGCGGGCGCTTCGCAGGAGCGCTCGGGCGGATAAGCTTCTTCCTGCCGGACGCGGCGGCGCTCTGCACCTTCGTCGCGGGCGTCTGGCTGCTCGTCTCCACGGGCGTCGCTCTGCCGCCCGACGGCGCGGCGAAGCTCGCGGCCTTCCCCCTGCCTCTGCTCGAAGCGTCGCATTTCATGCGCAGCCTTGCCGGAACTTTGCTGCTCTTCCTCGCGTGGGGCGTCGCGCGCCGGCTTAAGTCGGCGTGGCGCGCCTCCGTCGCGCTCCTCGCGCTCTCGCTGCTCATAACGATGATAGGCCCCTTCCGCCCGATACGGACGGCCTTCCTGCTTCTGCTGCTCGCCGCGCTTTTCTTCTCGCGCCGCGAGTTCTACCGTCTTTCGTTCTTCTCGAACCCAGGCCCCGCGTGGAGCGCCGCGATTCTGGCCGCGGCCTGCGCCGCGCTCTGGTGGGGATTCTTCTCGTACCGCACCGTCAAGTTCCGCGGCGATATGTGGTGGACCTTCACCTTCACCGAAGGCGCGCCGCGCTTCCTGCGCGCAGCGGCGGGCGCCTCTTTCACGCTGTTGGCGGCCTTCCTCGTGCTCTGGCTGCGCCCTGCGAAGCTGCGCATGGACTGCCCGACGCCGGAGAAAATACGCGAGCTCGTTGCCGCCTCCGGCGACAGCGAGGCGGCGCTCGCCCTGCTCGGAGATAAGCGCTTCTTCATGTCCGCCGACGGCAGGGCCGCCGTCATGTACGCCGTCTCCGGCTCCTTCTGGATCTCTATGGGCGACCCGATAGGCGACAGGGAGAGCGTCCCGCCGCTGATATGGGACTTCTGCGAGGCGGCGGACCTGCGCGGCGCGAGCGCGGCCTTCTACGAGGCGGGCGGCGAGTGGCTGCCGGTCTACGGCGAGGCGGGGCTCAAAATTTCGCCGGTCGGCGACGAGGCGCGCGTCGACCTCTCCGAGATTACCGGCGAGCTTGAAGGGCCAAAATGGCGCAAGCTGCGCCCGATAAGGAAGCGCGCCGCCGCGGACGAAATTTCCTTCCGCGTCGTCGAGGGCGCGGAGCTCGACGCGGTTATGCCGCGCCTTGCGGAAATATCGCGCGAGTGGCTCGAAAGCGTCCACGGCGGAGAAAAGGGATTTTCTCTCGGATTCTTCGACGAGGGCTATATGCGCAACTTCCCAGTCGCCGTGGCGGAGAAGGAGGGCGCGATATTCGCCTTCTGCAATCTCTGGCTCGGCGGCGACGGCTCCGAGCTCTCTGTCGACCTCATGCGCTACGGCAAAGACGCGCCGCGCGACATAATGACGTGGCTCTTCCTCGAAGTCATGCTCTGGGGCAAGGCGCGCGGCTTCCGTTGGTTCCGCCTCGGCATGGCCCCGCTCTCGAACCTCGACCCCGACAACTCGCTATTCGAGCGGCTCGGCGGCTTCATCTACGAGCACGGCGAACATTTCTACAACTTCAAGGGGCTGCGCCAGTACAAGGAAAAATTCAGCCCCGAATGGCGCCGCCGCTACCTCGTCTACAAAGACACGTTCGTCCTTCCCGCGCTCGTCTCGCAGCTAGTGCGCCTCGTCTCGTCGAAGCGTGGCCCCGGCTGCGGCTGCGGGGCGTAAGAAACGCGCGTTGGCAAAATTTAAGGCCGGGGGCTTTCGCTCTCCGGCCTGTCGTGAAATTAGCGTTGAAACGATTTTATCAGTCTATTGACACGAGCCTGTATTCGTTGCTTCCAGCGCCTGCCGCTTCGGCGTATTCAGGCAGCGCGGTCTCGTGGTAGTCTTCCCACGCGCGGCGCAGCTCTTCCGTCCCGGCCATGCCGAAGGTTATGTCTATCGCGGCTTGGTCGACGGCTACGGGGTCGAGCGAGGCGAGGATGCAGAGGTCGCCGAAGGGCTTCGTCCCTTCGCAGTCGTCGTCGGGCTCGGTCGCGCAGAGGACGTTGATGAAGACCCAGGCGTCTTTTTTATAGTCGAGCGCGGCCTTCACTGCGTCGGCGAAGGATTCGAGCTGTATATCCAGCGGCGCGGGGGAGTAGTACTCCGCGGTCTCGCCCGCGCTGTGTATGTTGCATTTGCCGGAGGGCGAGGCGAGGCATATCGTCATGTTCTTGAGCGTGCCGCCGTACTTTTGGATGTGGTGCGGCTTGAAGCGCACCACGGATATGACGGAGTCGTAGTCGTCGAAGTGCGAGCCGGTGCGGTGGAACTTGAGGCGTTTGCCGTTCGTCACGGGCATGTCTATTTCGCCCTCGGCGTCGAGGATGTCTACCGGCGCGACGGCGGTGAAGCCGTGCTCTGCGGCGAGCGCCCGATGCTCTTCCGCGTTGGTGCGGCGCGCTGACAGCGCGTTGGAGTCGATGAAGGTCCCGTTCGTTTTCTCGGCGAGGCCGCGCAGCAGCTCGGGCGGCAGGTACGGGCCGCCCGGCGACTCGAAAGTGATTTTTATGCCTACCTTGCCGCGAGGCGCGCGTCCGAGCGCCTCGTAAATTTTTACAAGCCCTTCCGAGCTGACGTCGCGCGTCATGAGCACCGCGGGGGCTTTCTCGTCGTCGACGCGGTACGTAAGGTTGTCGAACTCGTCCGCCGCGCACGTTCCCGCCGAAAACGTCACGAGCGCCGCCGCGAAGGCCGCCAGTCCCGCTGCGATTCCATTTTTCATCATCTTTTTGCTTTCATCGCCGCGCTTACCGCGCCGCGTCCTTTTTGTGCGCCGAGAGTGGCAGGCCGCCGGCGCCTATGTTGTCGGGGTCGTTCTCTTTGAGGAAGACGAAGATTATGTCCTTCGGCAGCCCCAGTATTTTCGACGTGCTTTCGGTCAGCTCGGCGATGAGCTGCGTTTTCTGTTCTTTTGTGAGCTTTGCGGCTTCTACGGTGATTGCGGGCATTTTGTGGAATCTCCTTCCGTTCCGTTATTTCGCGGGCTGCGCGCCGAGCCTGTCGCAGAGCTCGAGCGGCGTGACGCGGATGACTTTCTTCGAGACCGCCATCTCTTTGGTCGTCTCTATGTATTTCTTGAAGTGCGGCGTCGCGCAGTGGGCGTCGTAGGCCGCGTCGTCCGTGTACATATCGAAGAAGGTGAGTTTGTTTGGGTCCTCGGCGTCGGCGACCATGTAGAGCGCTATGACGCCGGGCTCGACGCGCAGAGACTCGCGCATCTCCTCGCGCACGGCGGCGAGGAACGCTTCGCGGCACTCGGGCTTGAGCACTATCTCCGCCATGTTGACGCGCGGGGCTTTTTCTTCGGCGAGCGCCGTCCCCGCGAACGGCAGCGCGAGCGCGGCGGCGCAGAGCAGGGCTAAAATTACGTTTTTCATAAAAAATCTTCCTCCTTGAATTTTTCGCGCGGCGGGTGATTTCGGCGCGCGCTGTAAAAATATGCCGGGCGCTTGCGCGTCCGGCTGTTTCGCGTTGTTTTGCTAGTCGAGAGAGACGAGCTTGTATTCGCCCGTGCCCATGCCGAGCTCCTTCATGTAGGAGAGCTGGCGCAGGCCGTGGCGGCTTTCTATGCGCTCTCGCAGGCCGCCGTCTTTGTTCTCGGGCAGTGCGTATATCATGTCGATAGTCGCCTGGTCTACCGCAAGCAGGCTCGTCGAGCCGAGGATGCCGATGTCGGCGAGGGCAGGGGCCGCGGCGCTCGCGCCCGCGCAGTCGCAGTCGACGGACATGTTCTTCATGACGTTGATGAAGGTGATGCGCTTGCCGAAGTGGTCGACGACCGCCTTAGCGGACTCGGTCATCGCTTCCATGAATTCGTCCTGCGTGCGCCCCCACTGGCTGCCGTCTTTCGCGTGGATCATCTGTTTGCCTACCTTGCCGTCGGCGCAGCCGATGCCGATGTTTTTCAGCGAGCCGCCGTAGCCACCCATCGAGTGGCCCTTGAAGTGCGTGTAGACGACCATCGAGTCATAGTCCGTGATGCTCTCGCCCATCGACATTTCGGTGAAGTGCTTGCCGCCTTTGACTGGGAGCATGACTGTGCCGAACTCGTCTATGATGTCCACCTTGCAGAAGTCGAAGCCGTTGGTCTTGAGCGTCTCGCGGTGTCCCTCTGTCGTCTGGCGCGGGCTTGCGTAGTAGACGTTGGTCTCGACTATATTGCTGTTCGGGATGTGCGCGACGAGCGCCTTCGCCATCGGCAGAGGCAGAAGGTTCGGCCCGTTCGGCTCGCCGGTGTGGAGCTTGACGGCGACCTTGCCCGTTATGTCCGCGCTGATTTTGTCGTAAATTTTGAGAAGCCCCGCGGGGCTGATGTCCTTCGTGAAGTAGACGACGGGAACCTCCGCCTCCGCGCCGAAGGCCGCGCCTCCCGCGAGCGCGACCGCAGCCGCCGCCGTGAGGCCGAGCAGCCGCTTGATGAATTTTTTCATGCAACGCCCTCCTTTCGGATTTTTCGTGAAATCTGTCCGTTATGATAAAGTCTGAAGCGAACTCGAAGTCAAGCGCAGCGCCGTTATTTCTGCTGGCCGGCGACCTCGGCGACGCAGCCGAGCGCGTTGAGCGTCCGCGGGAAGCCCATGTAGGGGAGGCACTGCGTTATCGCCTCTATCATCGTCGTCTCGTCGTTGCCTACGTTGAAGTTCGCCTGCACGTGGCTCTTGACCTGGCTCTCGCAGCCGCCCTGCGCGGAGATTATGCAGAGCGTCAGGATTTCGCGCGTCTTTATGTCGAGCGCGCCGCGCGTGTAGAAGTCGCCGAAGCAGAACGAGGCGAGGTACTCGGCTACGTGCTTACGGTTCTCTGGCGAGCTCTGGTACATTCCGTCAAGCCCAGCCGGGAAGATGGATTTCTGCGTGAGGAATCCTTTTTCGCCGCGGTCGGCCTCCGTCACCGTCGCCTGGCTCTTTGGCGGCGCGACCTTCTTTTCACGGAGTGCTTCGTTCATCTTATCCGCCGCCGCAAGCGCCTTCGAGAATCCTATGTATGGCGCGCACTGGTAGACGGCTTCCTGAATCTCCTCTGCGGTCAGCCCCGCGTTGACGGCGGCCTTGACCTGCGCTTTCAGCTCGTCGAGCGTCTGGTTCACTGTCAGCACGGAAAGCGTGATGAGCGCGCGCTGTTTGTCGGTCAGCACGCCGCGCCGGTAGATGTCGCCGTATATGAAGTTCGTCGCCATCTCGCCGAGCTCGCCGCTGTTTTTGTAGAAATCGCCGTCGCCGCCCTTGAAAAGCTCGTTGAACTTCGCCTCCGCAGCCGCCGCGCGGTTCCTCGTCCCTATCTCCTTCGCCCACCGCGGGGCCTCTTCCGCGAAGCACGCGCCCGCGCACATTACGACTGCGACAAGCGCCGCCGCCAAGAGAATCAAAAATTTCGCCTGCATATAAATTCCTCCTTAAAGATATTGTTTCTGTGAAAATCCTAAAATCTGGAGGCGGCTCCATGTCAAGCGCGCGCCGGAGAAAAACGCGGCGCGCCCTGCGCGTATAATAGAAACGTGAAATTGCGCCGCGCCGCCGAATCTGCGCGGGAGGCGGCGAGCGAACGGAGATGACGTGAAATGAACGAAGCGGAAAAAATAGAGAAAATCCTGCGCGCGATACGCGGCGCGCTGCTGCCGCTGACGGAGCGCATGGTCGGAGAGGGCAACCACGTATTCGGCGGCCTCGTGCTGCGCGCGAAGGACTGCTCCGTCGTCGCGGCGGGCAGCAACGACCGCGTCGAGAACCCGATATATCACGGCGAGATAGACACTCTGCGCCGCTACTTCGCGCTCGCGGAGCGGCCAGCGCCGCGCGGCTGCATATTCGTCGCGAGCCACGCGCCATGCCCGATGTGCGCCTCGGCCATCGCGTGGGCCGGCTTCCGCGAGGTCTGGATGCTCTACGGCTACGAGGCCGTGAAAGAGGGCTTCGACATGCCCGTCGACCTCATGATGTACCGCGAAATCTTCGGCGCGGAGGGCCCGCGCGCGGAAAACGCATTCTACACGCTGCGCTGCCTGCGCGACGAGGCGGCGAAATACCTCGAACGGCCAGCGCTCGCCGCGCTGCTGGCCGAAATAGACGCCGCCTACTCCGCGATGCGCGTGAAGAATTTCGAGTATCCGGGAATGTAGCAGGACGGCGCGGTGGCGAAAGACGGCGCCGCGCCATGCTTTACAACCGTTTTACACATTTTTCCCGCAAAACTGCGCTGCGTTTTACACATTTTTCCGGCGGCGGCTTTGCGGGCGCTTCAATCTTCCGTAAAACGATATTAAGTTATATACTTCAATCCGTGGGTGTGAGAAATTTCTCACGGATTTCTCTCGGATTAGAGGTTGAAGATAAATAATGGCGGAAGAAAAATTGCTTGAGATAAAGGATCTGCACGTCGTCGTCGACGGGACGGAGGTTCTCAAAGGCGTTTCGCTCACGGTAGGCGAGGGCGAGATTCATGCGCTTTTCGGGCCGAACGGCTCCGGCAAGACGACGCTGCTGAACACCGTGATAGGCTTCGCGCGCTACCACGTTACGCAGGGCTCGATTCATTTCAAGGGTCAGGACATCACGCACGCGACGATAGACGAGCGCGCGCGCCTCGGCGTCGGCATATCGTTCCAGAGGCCGCCGACGATCCGCGGCGTCACGCTGCGCTCGCTGATTTCGTTCAGCCGCCCGTCGCTTACGGACGAGGAGATAGAGAGCACGGCGGAGAAGCTCGACGCGCGCGAGTTCCTCGACCGCGAGATAAACGCTGGGCTCTCCGGCGGCGAGATGAAGCGCACGGAGATGCTCCAGATCATCCTCCAGTCGCCGGATTTCGTCTGTCTCGACGAGCCGGAGTCGGGCGTCGACCTTGAGAACATGGCGCTCATCGGCAAGGCCTCGCGCATCGCGCTCGGGCGCGACAGCTTCGACGGCGCGCCCTGCCGCTCGATAAAGAGCCGCCGCGCGGACTACAAGGCGGGCCTCGTCATCACGCATACGGGGCAGATAATGGACCACATCTTCGTCGACAAGGGCCACGTGCTGATGAACGGCGAAATAGTATGCTCGGGCAACGCCGCGGAGCTGCTCGGCGAAATACGCAGCCACGGCTACACGGAGTGCTTCCGCTGTGCCGGATGCGCTGGGAGGAACGCGTAATGAAAGAATATAAAATCGAAGAACATCTCGACCAGTTCCGCAGCGACGCGCCGGAACACAGGGAGGTCAAAGACCTCGCCGAGCTCCCCGCCGAAGACCGCGAGCGTATGCTGCGCGCCGGCATCGACGGCGGCGAGAAGGCGGCTGGGACGATAGTCCACTCCGACCACGACACGGTCTTCTGCAACGCGAACCTCAAGGGCGTGCAGGTGATGCCCGTCTCATACGCGCAGTTCAAATACGGCCTTGAGGATTACAGCTGGAAACTCATCGAGAAGGACCGCGACATATTCACCGAGCGCACGGCGGGCGCGAAAGAGGGCGGCTACTTCATCCGCGCCGAAAAGGGCGCGAAGGCCGAATATCCAGTGCAGGCCTGCACATATATCGAGACGGACGCGCTTGCGCAGGGCGTCCACAACATCATCATCGCCGAGGAAGGCTCGGAGCTGAGCATAATTTCCGGCTGCGCCTCCGGGCCGCACGTCCGCTCCGGCCTCCACGTCGGAATCTCGGAAATCTATGTCAAGAAGGGCGCGACGCTGACCTTCACGATGGTCCACGACTGGGCCGAAGAGATGGCCGTCCGCCCGCGCACGGTCGTAGTCGTCGAAGAGGGCGGGAAATACATATCCAACTACATCTGCCTCAAACCGGCGAAAGATTTGCAGACCTATCCGACAGTCTACCTCAACGGCGACCGCTCCGTCGCAACATTCAACACCGTCCTCATGGCGGGCGAAGGCTCGAAGATGGACACAGGCTCGCGCGTCTACCTGCGCGGGCGCGGCAGCCGCGCGGAGATAATCTCGCGCACTGTCTCCACGGGCGGCGAGATATACGCGCGCGGACACCTCATCGGCGAGGCCGAGGGCGTCAAGGCGCATCTCGAATGCAACGGCCTGCTGCTCTCCGACAAAGGCAAAATCCACGCGATACCGGAGCTCGAAGCGCGCCACAAAGATCTTGAAATGTCGCACGAAGCCGCCGTCGGCAAGATAAACCAGGAAGAGACGGAGTACTTAATGGCGCGCGGCCTCAGCGAAGCCGAGGCGCAGTCGCTCATCATCAAGGGCTTCCTATCGCTCGACATCTTGGGCCTGCCGGAGTCGCTGCGCAAGGACGTAGATAAAATGGTGGAGGAATCCGCGGGCGCGATGTAGCGCGGCGGCGGAGACTCACGGATAACGCAGAATTCAATCCCCTTCGCGCGCGGAGGGGATTTTTTCGCGCCGCTGGCCGCCCCCGTTGCGGCGCGCGCGGCGCGATGCTACCATAATGGCGGAACGGAGTGAGGACGAATGAGACAATGCATGGACGCGGAGAACCTTCACAGAAGGCTCAATAAAATCATCGGACAGGTCAGAGCCATCGACAGGATGGTGGACGAAGACATCCCCTGCGAGGACGTGCTCGCGCAGATAAACGCGGCGAAATCAGCGCTCCACCGCGTCGGGCAGATAGTCCTCGAAGGCCACATAAACCACTGCGTGCGCGACGGCATAGAGCACGGCGACGCGGACAAGACGATAAAAAGCTTCACAAAGGCCGTAGAACGCTTCGCAAACATGAGGTAGAACGATAAAAGCGGCTCCGCGCGGAGCCGCTTTCACATATTCTTGCAGAAGCGCCGGAGTTTGCCGAAACTCCGGCGCTTTTGCGTTGCCGCGCATATTTCAGACGCGCGGGGCGGAACGGCCGCGGCGGCGAATTGCGCAAGACGGCGCGCGTTTCACGCCGCCGCGCGGATTTGAGGCCCGTCGCGCTGCGTCCGCGAAGGCACGGCGGATTTTCCCGCGCGCGTGGATTGCAGGGGCCGCCGTTAGCTTTGGACTGGCGCGCGACGCTGGCGGCGGAGCGGATTATCGCCGTGCGTCAGGCGCGGAGCCGCGGCTTTGAGTAGGGCGGCGTATCTGTGAATTTGCCCCGCTGCCGCGTGTTCGCCGGCGCCGCCGGATTTACGAGGCGCGCGAAAAATCCCGCTTTTCTTTTTCTTCACGCTTGTCTACATATACCCCCATAGGTATAATAACCGTAGGACGCTTTTATGATGCGGAGGTTGAGCTCTGTGGTTATTGAAAAACTGGAAGAAATTCTTGAATGGGGCGGGATGAAGCGCGACGTTGCGTTTCTTGCCGTCTCGGGCGCGGCGCTCGCGGCGAGCTTCTTCGGCGCGGAGATCCTGCCTTTCGACGCGGCGTGGATTGCGATCGCGCTATGCGGAGCGCCGATAATCCTTGAAGCGTTTATCGGCCTCGTCACGGCTTTCGACGTCAAGGCCGACCTGCTTGTCTCGATGGCGCTTATCGCCTCGGTGAGCATCGGCGAGGACTTCGCTGCGGGCGAGGTCGCTTTCATCATGCAGATAGGGGCGCTGCTCGAAGACTTGACCGTCGCAAAGGCGCGCGCGGGCATTGAAAAGCTGGTGCGCCTCACGCCGAGGACGGCGCGCGTGCTGCGCGGCGGAGCGGAGGAAATCATAGCGGCGGAGGCGGTCATGGCGGGCGACGTAATCCGCGTGCTGCCGGGCGAGACGATACCGGCGGACGGAATTGTGCTCGACGGGCAGACATCCGTGGACCAGTCCGTGATGACGGGCGAGCCGATGCCTGTGGACAAGGGGCCGGGAGACGAGGTCGCAAGCGGCACTGTGAACCAGTACGGCGGCTTCACGATGCGCGCCTCGCGCGCGGGCGAGGACAGCTCGTTCCAGCGCATGGTGCGCCTCGTGCAGTCCGCTGACGCGGGCAAGGCGAAGATAGTGCGCCTCGCCGACCGCTGGGCGACGTGGATAGTCGCCGCCGCGCTGAGCTCGGCGCTCGCCGTCTGGCTCTTCACCGGCGAGGCGATACGCGGCGTCACGATTCTCGTCGTCTTCTGCCCTTGCGCGCTCGTGCTCGCAACGCCTACCGCAATCATGGCGGCGGTGGGCAACTGCACAAAGTACGGCGTCCTCGTGCGCGAGGGCGACGCGCTTGAACGGCTCGCCGCGGTCAGGAACGCAGCCTTCGACAAGACCGGCACGCTGACATACGGAAAGCCCGCAGTCTCCGCAGTGCGCAGCTTTGCGCCGGGCGTGGCGGACGCGGAGCTGCTCTCGCTCGCGGCGTCGGCGGAACTGCGCTCGGAGCACCCGCTGGGCAAGGCGCTTGTCGCGCGCGGCCGCGCGGAGGGCGCGCCATTGCGCGAGCCCGAGGAGTTTTCCATGTTTCCCGGCCTCGGGGTATCGGCTTCGTCCGCGGGACGCAAAATCCTCGCCGGAAACATGGAGTTGCTCGCACGTGGAGGCGCGTCGCCGTCGCCCGAAATTCAGGCCGCTGCGGCGGAATACGCGAAAGAGGGGGCCATCGTCGTCTGGCTCGCGCTTGACGGGAAGTGCGCCGGATTCGCGGCCTTCTCCGACGAGATGCGCCCGGGGGCGGCGGAGACGGTGCGCCGGCTGAAAAAACTCGGCGTCGCGCCCGTACTGCTCAGCGGCGACCGCCCAGAGGCCGTCTCGCACGTTTCGCGCATGGCCGGAATCGACGAAACGCGCTGCGAATGCCGCCCAGAGGATAAAATCAGGATAATCAGGGAATTTCAGGCCGCGGGCAGTCCCGTCTGCATGGTCGGCGACGGCGTCAACGACGCGCCCGCGCTGCGCGCCGCGCACGTAGGCATAGCGATGGGCGCCGTTGGCAGCGACATAGCCGTAGAGTCGGCTGACGCCGTGCTCGTCGGCGACGATATAGGCGTGCTGCCGCACCTCTTCGCGCTCTCGCGCCGCATGATGAGGACGATAAAGCTGAACATGGCCTTCTCGATGGCGCTGAACTTCGCCGCGATAATCCTCGCCGCCTCCGGCATACTCAACCCAGTCGCTGGCGCGCTCGTCCACAACGCCGGCTCCGTGCTCGTGATCATAAATTCGTCGCTGCTGCTGAAATGGAAGGGCGCGGCGTAAGATATAAGAATAACCCGCCGCTTGCCGTTTTGCCCGTTTATTAGATATTATGGAAATAACAAACCGTGGATAACGGGAAAAAGTAATGGAAAGTATTTCGTAAGCATGGAAACGGAATGCGCATATTTTCGGAGAAAATAATGATGAAAAGTAAATTTCATGCAGTCGCAGCACAGTTCTTGCAGCTGCGCGTTCGTCCGCAGCGCGAGCTATGTTAGTGAGGCTGGAATAGTGGGCAGTAAAGTAAAAATTCTTTGTCCTTACTGTCTGCAGAGGGAAATTGACCCCGCGCAGGCTATATGCGCCGTTTGCTACGCCAAAGAGGATGGATTGGAGCAAAACCATTGGAACAGATTGCGGGAACGCAATAACGCCGATGAAATTCAGATGTATACCTTAGCCCAAAAGGTCGACGAAGCGTTCCAGGTTCCAGAATATGAAGCATACGTGTGCAGGGAGAAACACGATATAGGCCGGGCGGAGGCTTTTGAACGGGAGATGGACGCATTTCACAGGCGGCGCATCCTTTGTATGTTGGAAATCTTTTCCCACATTGATTGCAGCGTTCTTTTCCACCGTCATATTGAGCTGGAGCATTATTGGAAGAGTGTACAGGATTATGCCAACCGGCGCATTACAGCCGGGCAGCTCGGAGAAATCAGCGGCGGTCTGCGGTCGCAGATTATGTGGAAATCCCTGTCTAGCCAGCAAATAGACCTGGGAGCGGAGCTGGTAAGCTTCTGGCGCGGCGAGGACGTACTTGATTGGAGTTATTCCCAATATTTTGAAATCACGGCAGGCAATCTCAAGCCGTTTATCGCTATGACGCTATTCACAGAAATTTTGTGCCGGCATTTTTCGGATGTGATGTCGGAGCCGGTCAAACGGCTGAACAAATAAGAAGGCAGATCGCAATATTTTTATTTTCTTAGACAATGGCAAAACCGGCTAAATCAGCCAGCGGTCATGACGCATGAAGCAATACTGCGCCGCCGCCGGCTGTCCGGTCTGCTGAAAGGACCTCCGGCGACGGACAGGAGCGCGGAAGTTCTTCGTCCTCATTATGAAAAGCCGCCGTCAGCTGTACTGCCAGTAGCCGGCGATTATCTCGCCGCCTTTTTGGTACAGATACATAGCGCCGAAGGATAACGGCATATTGCCGTGAATCAGCTCTGTCTCGCGCGCCAGAGGATAGAATCCCTCTTCGTTGATATATCCCCAGATTTCGTAGCCGTCCTTTATCAGAGCTTCGCGGTAGTAATCTTCGTCCTGAACGTAAAAAATATCGTCGCCGATGGTGAGGAACGCGGCGTCGTCTTCCGGCTTTTCCGTACATGGCGCGATAAAAACCTTCTTCAGCACGGGGCGGGAATAGTCGAACTTTTTCTGATAACTCGTCAGCCTCTCGCCAGCTTTTGGCTTCTCAGGCATCAATCTGAAATAATTGTCGCCGCTTTCCTCAGTCGTCGGGTGCGTGAAGGCCTTTATGGAGCAGCTGGGATAGATGTTGCCGTCGAGCAGACGGTCGAAGCTTTCGGGAATGAAGATGGACAGAGAGCGCTCCGTATCTTTCAGCTGAAATGTGCAGTAAAAGCCGTAATGACAGCCCGGCTCGTCCACCATATCTCTCTTATCGTCGAACCACTCCGGCGCATTGCCGCCGAGCCGGCCTATGCTGTTTTTCTCCTCTTCCGTCAAATAATAATATGTCGAAGCCATGTTCAACGTCCCTTCTGTATCATTTGTGGCAGAAAATTTGCCGCCGCTCCTATAAAATCGCCTCAGAGTCCGGCTCGACCGTTTCGAGCGAACAGCGGCGGGCGAGCGCTTCGCGGTCCGTTATTTCGACGCGGCCGCGGCGCGTGCGCACGACGCCCTCGCTTCGGAGCTGCGCGAGGCCGCGCGTGAGGTTTACGCGGCTCGTGCCGAGGATGTCGGCGAGCTCCTCCTGCGTGACCGAGTCGAGGCCGCCCGCTGGGGCGAGCAGGTAGAGCAGGTTGCAGAGCTTGAGAAACGAGCCGTTGTATTCCTGGTGCGCCGTCTCGTAGAGCAGAAGGTTCACGTAGGAGGCGTACCACTCGACGAGCGCCGCGGCGAGCGCGCCGTTTTCGCGGAACATCGCGCGGAAGTCCGCCTTCGTAAACTCCAGCGTCTCGACCGGCGAGAGCGCCTCCGTCGTAATCGCGAGCTCGATTTTGTAGTCGCGCTCGTGGTAGACGGGGAAGAGCGTCCCCGCGCCGTGGAACGAGATTATTTTGCGCCGCCCGTTCTCGTGCTCGACGCAGCAGCGCGCCGCGCCCGAAAGTATGTAGTGCATCCGCCCGAAGGGCTCGCCGGGCGGCCACAGAAATTCGCCGCGCGCGAAGCTCCGCCGCCCGTGTGGGCGCGAGAGGAAATATTCGTGAAAGGCGGAGAAGTCGCCCGTGAAAAAATAACGCGGCGTATGCACGGAATCACGCTCCTTTGCGGGGCTTTTCGCGTATTTTATCACGCGCGGACATGACGATGACGAAAGAACATAAAATGTACGAGGAGGAAAAATCATGAAAAAGGTAAAAATAACGGTGCTCAAGACGACGTTCGACAAGGAACTTGCAGAGCAGTACGGCGCGCCGGGGCTCGGCCCCTGCCCGATGCTGCTCGAGGGGCAGAGCTTTTACGCGGACTACGCGAAGCCCGAGGGGCTCTGCGACGAGGCGTGGAAGGCGATATATCAGTACGTCTTCGCGCTCGCGCACGGCGCGGGGAACGGCGTCTTCTACTACGGCGACTGGATAAGAAAGCCCGGCGTAGCGATATGCAGCTGCAACGACGGCCTGCGTCCCGTGATATTCAAGCTCGAAGCGACGGACGAGGATGCGGCGATAGATTATACGCCGGTGCGGTGAGGCGTGGAGAATCTGCTATAATGACGGCGTGGGAGTAAAATCTCCCCAAAAAGCGGAGAACCATGCCATTAAGTTGGAACTGAAAAAGCGGAGCACCCTGCCGTTAAGTGGGAGCTAAAGCAGCGGAGCACCCTGCCATGAGTGGGAGTTAAAAAAGCAAAGGCGCGGAAGATATTTTCGTCTCCGCGCCTTTTTCGTTTTTTGCCGGTTTTATTTGCCGAGGTAGCCGCCGTCTACGGGGATCACCGCGCCGGAGACGTAGTCGCTTGCGGCGCTGGCGAGGAAGAGCGTGACACCCTTGAGGTCGTCGGGGCGGCCCCAGCGGTGCGCGGGGATGCGGCCCGTTATCTCTTCGTAGTAACGCGGGTTGGTCGTCTTGATGTCTTTCGTGAGCGCCGTCTCCATGTAGCCGGGCGCTATCGCGTTGACGCAGACGCCGCGGCCCACCCATTCGTTTGAGAGCGCCTTCGTGAGCTGCGCGACGCCGCCTTTGCTCGCGGCGTAGGCAGGGATGCGCTCGCTCCCGAAGAAGGAGGTCATCGAGGCGACGTTGATGATTTTGCCGCAGCCGCGCGCGAGCATGGCGCGGCCCGCGAGCTGCGAGAGCGCAAATACTGCGCTGAGGTTGACGTTTATTATCTTATGCCATTCCGCGAGCGGAAAGTCTTCTGCGAGCGCGCGGTGCTGCACGCCCGCGCCGTTCACCAGAATGTCCGGCTCGCCGAGCTTCGCGGCGGCCCTATCGTAGAGCGCTTCTATCTGGTCGAGTTCGCCGAGGTCGCCCGCTTCGTAGAGCACCGGCGCGCCCGACGCGCCCATTTCGCGCGCGGCGCGGGCCAGCGTATCTTCATCGCGCCCTATTATGAGCACGCGCGCGCCGGCCTCGTGCAGCGCCTCGGCCATCGCGCGGCAGAGGCCGCGGCCTCCGCCAGTGACTACGGCGTTTTTGCCTTCGATGTTGAATAGGTCTTTTACGTTCATGCTCTCCGTCCCTTCGGTAAGCTCGTGACGCTTTGCCGGATTTTATAAAAAAATCCCGCCGCACAGCCTCCGCCTGTCGTTCTGCTGCGGGCGCGCGCGTGCGGCGGTTTCTCGTGATTTCCGCGGCTTTCTGCTATTTCGCTTCCGCGCTCAGTTTTTCGGCGATGCGCACGGTTTCCATCGCGTCTTTCGCGTAGTAGTCCGCGCCGGCGTATTCGGCGAGGTGCGGCGTGAGCACCGCGCCGCCCGCTATTATCTTTACGCCGTGGCATTCGCGGCGCAGCAGCGCGATCGTCTCTTTCATGCTTGCGACGGTGGTCGTCATGAGCGCCGAGAGGCCGACTATCTTCGCGCCGGTCTCGCGCACGGCTTCGGCGACGCGCTCGGGCGGCACGTCGCGGCCGAGGTCCGTCACGTCGAAGTTGTAGTTTTCGAGGATGACACGGACGATGTTCTTTCCTATGTCGTGTATGTCGCCGTAGACGGTTGCGATGACGAACTTCGCGCCCTTCTGCGCGCCGCCGTCGCGCGCGAGTTTCGCGCGCAGCACTTCGAACGACGCTTTCGCGGCCTCGGCGGATTTTATGAGCTGCGGCAGGAATATCGCGCCGGTCTCGTAGTCTTTGCCTACCGCGTCGAGCGCGGGGATTATCTTTTCTTCTATGACTTCCATCGGCTGCGTTCCGCCTTCGAGCAGCTCTTCTGCGGCTTTCGCGGCTTCGTCTTCGAGGCCGTGGGTTATAGCGTAGTGTATGTCCGCGCGGCCTTCCTGCTTAGCTTCCGGCTTCTGTTCGGGCGCGGCGGCGGAGCAGCGCGCTATGTAGGCGGCGGCTTCTTTGTCCTCGCCGAGCAGCACGCGCGCAGCGGCGACGGTCTCGGCCATTCCCTCGTCGCCGGGGTTCATTATCGGCGCGTCGAGGCCCATCGCAAAGGCCATCGCAAGCATCGTGCGGTTGACGACGGGGCGCATCGGCAGGCCGAAGGAGACGTTGCTGACGCCGAGGACTGTTTTGACGCCGAGCTCTTTTTTAACGAGCGCGAGCGCCTTTAATGTCTCGGCGGCCTGCTCCTGCTGCGCGCTCGCGGTCATCACGAGGCAGTCTATGAGCACGTCTTCGCGCGGGATTCCCGCGGCCTCCGCGGCCGCGACGATGCGGCGCGCGATTTCGAGGCGCGCCTCGGCCGTCTTCGGCACGCCGTTTTCGTCGAGCGCGAGGCCGAGTACCGCGCAGCCGTATTTTTTCGCTATCGGTAGTATCGATTCGAGGGATTCTTTTTTGCCGTTGACGGAGTTGAGCAGCGGCTTGCCGTTGTAGAGGCGCGCCGCGCGTTCGAGCGCCTCGGGCGACGATGAGTCGAGCTGCAGGGGCAGCGGCGTTACGGCCTGAATTTTCTGTGCGGCCTCGGCGAGCGTCGCGGCTTCGTCGATGTCGGGCAGCCCCGTGTTGAGGTCGAGGGCCTGAGCGCCCTGTTCCTGCTGGCGAAGCGCCTCGCGCAGCAGGTAGTCCGTGTCGTGCGCGCGCAGAGCGGCCTGAAGCGCTTTTTTGCCGGTCGGGTTGAGCCGTTCGCCTATGACTGTGATTCCATCGTCGAAGCATAGGGCGCGCGACGGCGAGCAG
>DVKA01000202.1 GCA_018716365.1 Candidatus Caccocola faecipullorum | reverse complement strand
GAGCTGCCTGAGTTCAGCACTAAGTGCATAGAGTGCCTCGTGGACATTCCTTCGATTCCCGACGAGGAGAAGGAAGCCGCAGCCAAATACCTCGAAGAGCACCGCGGCGAAATTCAGAAAAACGCCGAAGAGATCGTCGACGGATACATCAGGAACGCGCTGACCGAATTCTTCGACGACGACCGCGTGATTCACGGATAGAGCAGTTTCAGCGGACGCGCCCGCGCGGCGCGTCCTTTTTTATAACTTTACGCAGGGAGGGCCGGTTTATGGCGCTGGCGGACACTTTTGAGAAAGATGTAATCGAATTCACGCGCGAGCTCGTGCGCATACGCAGCTACTCGGACGAGGAGGGCGGCGTCGCACGTGCCGTCGTCGCCAAAATGAAGGAGCTCGGCTACGACGAGGCCTTCATCGACGGCACGGGCAACGCGGTCGGATTCATCGGCAACGGCGAAAAGCTCATCCACTTCGACTCGCACATGGACAACGTCGAGGTAAACGACGCGGACGAGTGGATTCTTCCGCCCTTCGCCGCCGAGATAAAGGACGGGCGCATCTACGGGCGCGGCTCCGTCGATATGAAGGGCGGCCTCGCGGCGTCGATATACGGCGCGGCGCTCGCGCGCGAACGCGGGCTGACGGAGGGCAAGCGCATATGCGTCAGCGGAAGCGTCTGCGAGGAGTACTGCGACGGCGAGAACATCAAGATGATGTACAAGGAGCTCAGCCTGCGCCCCGACTTCGTCGTGATATGCGAGCCATCCGACGACGTGATAACGCTCGGCCACAAGGGCAAGGCGCAGATGCGCATAGTCACGCACGGCCTTTCGGCGCACGGCTCCGCGCCCGAGAAAGGCGTCAACGCCGTCTACGAGATGGCGGAAATCATAGAGCGCGTCGAAGCGCTGAACAAAAAGCTCACAGACGAGGGCGACCCGCACGGCACGATAGTGCTCTCGAACATCAGCTGCGTCACCGCGTCGCTCAACGCCGTGCCGAGCGAGTGCGAGATATACCTCGACCGCCGCCTCGTCCTCGGCGAGACGGTGGAGAAGGTGCGCGCAGAGATGGATTCTCTCGTCGCGGGCAAGCGCGCGACGTGGGAGACCGGCACGCTGCGCCGCACGAGCTGGACCGGCGCGCCGCTCGTTTACGAGCCGCTGCACATGGCGTGGAAGATAGAGGACGGCTCGCCGCTCAAGCGCGCCGCCGACGAAGCGTACCGCAACGCCTTCGGCGAAGCGCCCGCGCGCTACGACTTCTGGGACTTCGGCACAAACGCCGTCACCCCCGTCAGCATGGGCATCCCGACGATAGGCTTCGGCCCCGGCGAGTACAAGCTCGCCCACATGCGCGACGAGAACTGCGAAACGGGCAAGATAGCGAAAGCCACGGAGTTCTACGCGGCGATCATCGGACGGCTGTAAATGGCGGACGCCGGAGACGAAATCGTCTGTTGGTGTTTCGGCTATACGCGCGGCGACATCGCGGATGATTTTATCCGAAACGGAAAATCGACGATAGAAGCAAAAATATCGGACGAGTTGAAGAAGGATAACTGCCGCTGCGCGGAAAAGAATCCGAAAGGCGGCTGATGTCTCGGCGACGTCCGCCGTGTCGTGGAGACAATCGAACGCAGCCGCAAAACACCGAAGCCGTGAAAAACAACGAAGCCGCCCTAAACGGGCGGCTTTTTCGTCGTTTTACGCGAGCTTCCTTAATTCCTCGACGACGCTTGCGACCATGCGCGTTATCGTGAGGTCGGGGACTCCGGCTACGATGTTGCCGCAGCAGTTGACGGGGATGAGGATGCGCGCTGCGGCGCTCTGCCCCACCGCCGCGGCCATTGCGGGCGTGATTTCGCCGAGCAGCGAGTCGGCTATGACGATGGCGACGGGGCCGATTATCACGTCGGCGCTGCGGCAGCAGACCTTGACGGAGTTCTCTCCGGTTGCGGCGCGGTTCGCCCCGGCCTTGAGCATCGCGGCGGCGGCGGTGCTGTTTGTCCCGACCGCGGTGACGTCGGCCTCGGGGAAGGCGACTTTGACCGCCTGCACGACCTGGCGTCCTATGCCGCCGCCCTGTCCGTCTATTACGAGAATTTTCATGAAGTCTTCACCTCTTGTAAAAGTTTGCCGCTTCGCCGATACTTTTGCCGTAAGGCATAATTTACAGCGAAGGAGTGAGCGCGATGACTACGAGCCTGCGCGAGATTCCGGGCATAGGCGAGCGGATGGAGACGCATTTCCGCAATATCGGCGTGAGCTGCGTCGAGGAGCTCGTCGGGCGCAGCCCGGAGGAGCTCTTCGAGCTCAACTGCAAATTCAAGGGCTTCCGCGACGACCCGTGCGCGCTCTACGTTTTCCGTCTCGCCGTCTATTATGCGGAGAATCCAGTGCGCGACCCCGCGAAGCTCAAATGGCAGTACTGGAAGGATAAAAAGTACCCGCCAGAAAGCTGAGCGCCGCGCGGCTAATATTCGGCGCGGTACGGGAACGGCAGGAGCTCCTTCGCGCGCACCTTGCAGAGGCCGCCTTCGTCCTCGACTATCACCCAGCAGTCGGGCATGTAGTCGCCGAGTATCTGGCGGCAGTTGCCGCAGGGCGGCATTATTTCGCCGCGCTCGCCGCCGTGCACCGCGACGATGCAGTCGAACGCGCGCGCCGTCCATGACCGCCGCGCCTATCGCGACCGGCTCGGCACAGGTTCCGTGTATCGAGTAGACGTTGACGCCGCGGTATATTTTCCCGTCCGCGGCCCTCAGCGCGCAGCCGACGGTGTGGCGGTATTCCTCTCCGTCGTAGCAGGGCGCTATCGCGCCGCGCGCGATTTCTATAAGCTCGCGGTCTTTCGGCTCAAGCGCGCGTTTTTCCATGAATGGTGCGCTCCTTTCATATTTATAGTTTCTTCCTCAAATATATCATGTCGCGCAGAAGCACGCCGCCGTCGATTATCGGGCGGCTGTAGTTTTTCGTGAAGAAGTCCCGCTCGCGGCGGAATACCGAATATCCGCAGCTTTCGTAAAACCCGAGCGTCTGCGGCGTTTCGCCCGTGCCGAGTATGAGCTCGGAGAAGCCGCGCCCGCGGCAATGCCGTTCGATGAATTCCATCATCGCGCGCCCATGCCCGCGCCGCTGATGCTCCGGCGCGACGGAGATATTTTTGAGCTCCGCCGTGCCGCCGCCCTCGTCGGTCACGACCGCGGCGCAGAGCGCAGTTTCGCCATCGCGCATGACGAAGAGTTCGCCGCGCGGAAGGTAGCGCATGATCATCGCTTCTTCCTCGTCGCCCACGAGCAGCAGAGGGATGTATTTTTCCTTATCCTCCGAGATTTTTACGATTTCCATATCATTCGCCGCCGCGCCGCAGCGTCAGCACTGTCAGCTCCGAGGGCACGCCGAGCCGCGTCAGGAAGCCGTTCCATATCCCAGTGCCGGGAGAGACGAAGAGCTTCATGCCGTCAGCGTCATACCAGCCGTTCATGTAGCCGCCGTTATATTTCGCGATCACGCGCGCAAGCCCCCAAACCATGCCGCCGTGCGTGTGCCCGGAGAGCTGAAGCTGCGCGCCCGCCGCGGCGTTCGCGCGCGCGTTCCCCGGACGGTGGTCCATCAATATCACAAACGCGCCCTCCGGCGCTCCTTCGATAGCTCTGCGCGCGTCGGGCGCTCCGCCGCCGTAACGCGCGGAATATCCGTCGGGCAGCCCCGCGACGGCGAGCGCGGCGTCTCCGCGGCGGATTATCCTGTGCTCGTCAAAAAGTATGTCGGCGCCCAATTCTTCGAGCCGTGCCGTCCACTCGCGCCAGCCGAAATAATATTCGTGGTTGCCGAGCACGCCGAAAACGCCGTCGCGCGCGCGCAGCCCCGCGAGCGGCTCAACGTCGGCGCGGCGCGCCTCGACAGTGCCGTCGATGAAGTCGCCCGTCATCAGTATCATGTCCGGCTCAAGCTCGGC
>DVKA01000201.1 GCA_018716365.1 Candidatus Caccocola faecipullorum | reverse complement strand
CGCCCGTCGCCCTCCGCGACGGCTCCGCTGATTATGAACGGGTAGCCGAGCATCTTCGCCGCGAGTGACATTTCGCCGAGCGCGACGGCGCGGCGCGTCTCCGTGCTGCTGACCGTCATGCCGTCGAAGCTGTAGCGCGGCACGACGTCGAGCGTCCAGCCGCGCGCGGCGCATATCTCGGAAAGTATCTTCGGCGTGCCGGCGCGGCAGCGGCCGAAGCGGAAATTCTCGCCGATGACGAGGCCGCCGACCTCGTATTTTTTGTCTATGTAGTCGGCGAAGCTCTCGGGCGAGAAGGCGGCGAAGTCGTGCGTAAACGCTATCTTCTCCATGCGCGGCACGCCGAGGTAGGCCGCTATCAAGTCCTTCTCGCGCGGCGAGAAGAGCAGCCGGAAATTGTCCCTGTCGAGAAGCTGGCGCGGATGTCCGTCGAAGGTCATCACGCCCCAGCCCGTCCCGGCTTCGGCGGCGCGCTCCGCCGCTTTGCGCAGCAGGCGCGCGTGGCCGAGATGGAAGCCGTCGAAGGCTCCAAGCGCGTAAATCATTATTCCAAGCCTCCAGATAAGATTATGTTCACGTCAGGCGAAAGTTCGAGCGTGCCGCTCTTTTTCGCCGCGCGGCATATCGAGAAAATTTTATTTGATTTTATCACTGCGGGAGAATCGGGCCGCGGCTCCGCGCCGAACGAAAGGCGCGTAAGCGCGGAGAGCGCGACGGGCCTGCCGCACGAGAGCGCGGCGAATGCGTCCGCGTCAGCTTCGTAGGCGGCGCACGGAGTTTCAAGCTCCGGCACCGGCGTGACCTCGCGCGCGAGCTCCTCGGCCGTCATGGAAAAAAGCTCCTCCGCGCCCCTCGCCGCTTCTATGCGGAACGGGCCGCAGGCGGTGCGCGCGAGCGCGCTCACGTGAGCCGCGGAGCCAAGCCGCGCGCCGAGGTCGCGCGCGAAGCTGCGTATATAGGTCCCCTTGCGGCAGTCTACGCGGAAAGAAACGCGCCCATCTCCGTCGATATTCGTAAGCCTCGTGATTTTCGAAAAGCAGACGGGCTTCGGCTCGGGCGTAACCTCGCGGCCGCCGCGCGCAAGCACGTGCGCGCGCTCGCCGCCTATGTGGACGGCAGAGACTGCTGGCGGCGACTGCATACGCCAGCCCATGAAACCGCAGAGCGCGGAATCTATCATCTCGTCCGTTATGTACCCGAAGGGCGCGCTTTCGACAGCCTCTCCGCTCGCGTCGTCGGTCGAGGTGCGCGTCCCGAAGCTCACGACGGTCTCGTAGGTCTTAGGCATCGACATAATAAAATTAGAAAGCCGCGTCGCCTGCCCTATGAGCACTATCAGCATGCCCGAAGCCGTAGAGTCGAGCGTCCCGCCGTGGCCTATCTTCGCGCCGCGCCAGAGCGCGCGCCGTATCTTCTGGACGCAGTCGGTGCTTCTCAGCCCGACCGGCTTATTTACGGGAAGTATCCCCGAGAACGGCGTCATTGAGAGCCTCTTTCTTCAGTCTTTCGAGAACGTCGTCGAACGCGCCCGCGGCCTTCGCGCCAGCCGCGCACGGATGCCCTCCGCCGCCGAAAGCCGCGGCGACCGCGCGCGCGCTGTAGGGCGGTCTCGCGCGGACGCTGAGCTTGCAGTAACCGTCGTACTCCGTGAGGAAGAGCGCGAGCTTCACGCCCTTTATGCGAAGCAGCATATTCACGAGGCCGTCGAGCTCCGCGCTCCCGGCGCCGGACTCCTCGAGCTCCTTGCGGCGCAGCCAGAAAATCGCGCGCTCTCCGCCGCCGAAGGTCTCCGTCCGAGAGAGCGCGAGCCCCCACAGGCGCAGCGACGCGGCGCTCATGTTCTGGCTCACGCGGTCGTCTATCTCGTCGGGCTTCGCTCCCGCCTCGAGCAGAATTTCGGCGCAGCGGTGGCTCTCCGCGGTCGTCGAGCTGAAACGGAAGCTGCCGTTGTCGGTCGAGAGCGCGGTGTAGAGCGCCGCGGCCTCCTCCGCAGTTATGCCCTCGCCGTATAACTCCATGATCCGCACGACGATTTCCGCCGTCGCCGAGGCCTCGGGATCGACAAGGTTCGTTTTGCAGAAAAGCCTGTTGTCGCCGTGGTGGTCTATGCAGAGCGAATCATCGCAGGCGGAGAGCAGCTCGCCGAAATTATCGACGGAACGTTCCGCCGTGCTCATATCGACGGCGACGAGCAGAGCCCCCTCGGCGAGAGCGCGCGGCGCGGAAGCCGCGCAGACGAGCTCGCCCGAATATGGAAAAAATGAAAAGACGGGCGGCAGCGGGTCTTTTGACACAATCGCGGCGCGCTTGCCGCAGCGCTTCGCAAGCGAGTAGAGCGCGAAGGCGCTGCCCAGAGTGTCGCCGTCGGGGTGCTCGTGGCAGACGAGCGTCCAAGCGCCGTGATTTTTCAGCTTTGCGAACGCTTCGAGGAAGGTCTCGCCGCTCAGCATACTTCCTCCCGCTCCGCCTTCAGCTTCGCGTCGCGCTCGGCCACCATGTCGAGCAGCTCGTCCATCCTGCGCGCCTTGACCTCCGACTCGTCGAAGCAGAAATGCAGCTCGGGAATCGTACGCAGCCGCATCTCCTTGCCGAGCATCGCGCGCAGCACGGGAGCGGCGGCGTCGAGCGCAGTCTGAACCTTCTCCTTCTCGTCCTGATTTATGAGAGTGTAGAAGACCTTCGCGTGGCCGAGGTCGCGCGACACCGAGACCATCGTCAGTATCGCCTCGCCGGCGTCGGAGTTCTTTATCCTAGTCTGAAGCATCCCGGAGATAAGGCGCAGAAATTCCTTATTGAGCCTGTCTATCCGATATGTCACCATAATTGAACACCTCCAGAGAAAAGCCGGTTATTTCAAACTCTCCGTCCTCTTCCCTCTGATATAAAAATTTTTCGAGATTGCGCATCCGCTCGTCGAGTTCGCGCGGCGACGACCCGGCGGCGGCGAAGCCGAGCTCCGCTGCGTCATGCGAGCCGTCGGGGCCGAGGTCTGCCGCCGATATGGAAAAGCGCCCGCGCACACCGTCCGTGATTGAGCGGACGACGTGCCGCCTGTCCTTGAGGCTCGACGCGAACGGCAGGCGCATCTCAAGCCGCGCCGCGGCTATCCAGAGCTGCATAGCGCGCCGTTAGTCCAGAGACTTCTTCTCTTTCAGTATCTCGTAGGCTTCGATGACGTCGCCCACGCGGAAGTCCTGGAACTTCTCGAAGCTGAGGCCGCATTCGTTTCCGGCCTTTATCTCGCGCACGTCGTCCTTGAAGTGCTTGAGGCTCGAAAGCTCGCCGCTCCAGAAGACGAC
>DVKA01000200.1 GCA_018716365.1 Candidatus Caccocola faecipullorum | reverse complement strand
TTCAGCGTATTCGTCTCAAACAGCGGCGAGGTCGTATTCTATCAGGCGCTCTTCATGGTTATAACGGCGGCGCTCGTTCTGCTGGGCGTCAAAAACGGCATAGAAAAAAGCTGCAAAATAATGATGCCGATGCTCTTCATCGCAATGCTCGTCCTCATCGTGCGAGCCGTCACGCTGCCGGGCGCGATGAAGGGAATCGAGTTCTACCTCTACCCGGACTTCTCCAAAGTAACGGCGCAGACCGTGCTCGCCGCGCTCGGACAGGGCTTCTTCTCGCTCTCGCTCGGCGCGGGCGCGATACTCATCTACGGCAGCTACCTGCCAAAGACGGCGAACATCATAAAATCCGTGCGGCAGATATGCCTCATCGACACATCCGTGGCGTTCCTCGCTGGGCTCATGGTCTTCCCCGCCGTCTTCGCCTTCAACGCGCCGCCCGAAGCGGGCCCCGGCCTCACCTTCATTACGCTGCCCGGGCTCTTCGCTCAGATGCCGGGCGGGATGATATTCTCAGCGATATTCTTCCTGCTCTTCTTCCTCGCGGCGCTCACCTCGTCCATATCGCTGCTCGAAGCGCCGACCGGCTACCTCATAGACCACGGCGTCAAGCGCACGCACGCGACGATCGTCATGGCCCTGCTGATATTTCTGGTCGGCCTGCCGTCAGCCATATCGCTCGCGGGAGGACTGAAAATCGGCAGCCGCGACTTCATTGACGCTGCCGGCTACCTCACCGACAGCATCATGATGCCGCTGGCCTCGATGCTCTGCTGCATCTTCGCCGGCTGGAGCCTCAAAGACGAAAAACTGAAGGCTGAACTCACCAACAACGGCACTATAAACTTCCCCACCTACGGCCTCTGGAAAATCATGATGAAAATCATAGCCCCCGCCGCGATACTCTGCATCTTCGTGACAGGGCTGAAGTGGTAGCGGATTGTAAATAAACACCGCAAAAGCGAAGGGCGTTCGAATTACAGAAAAACCGGCTGATTCACAGCCGGTTTTCTCGTGTTTCAGCGGATTCTTCGCAAAAATAAAAAACAGCGTCCGCAGCTATTCGTCCGCATGACGCTCCCTCACGCCCCTGCATTCATATACGAAGGCGGGGGGGATATTCATCATTACGAAGCGGACGTCTACTTTTTCGAAGAGTTTTTCGAGCGTGCCTTTCATGTGCAGGGAGTATTGGAAGGCGACGAAGCTGCCGTCTGGGGCGAGGCTGCGCGTTACGCCGTCCATAACGGCCGCCGTCACTTCGCGCGGCAACACGGTGAACGGAAGGCTGGAAACTATCAAATCCGCCCTTTTTATTCCGCGCGACTTCATGACTTCCGGCAGCGAACATGCGTCGGCGTATATTTCGAGCCTAGTCTCGTTTTCCAGATTTTTGCGCAGTTCTTCTTCTATTTCAAATACGAGCAGGTCGCTGTCTTTCGCCTTGCGTTCGATTATCGCGCGCGTCATGACGCCCGTTCCGGCGCCGAGTTCGGCTATCGCTCCGATTTTTCCCCAGTCGGCGTTCTGGAGCATTGAATCGACGAGCTGCGGCGAGCTGGGCGTGACGCTTCCTATCGTGCGCGGCTCCGTTACGAATTTTTTTATGAAAAGCATCTGGTCTTTGAGGTTTTTATCTACTTTCAACTGCGCGCACCCCGCTTAGATTTTTTCCCGCTTTACACCCCATCTTCAGCGCGTGAAGACGCTGAGGTATTTGTCGCCCCTGTCGGGCTGGACTGTGACGACAGCGCTGTCTTCAGGCATTTTCGCCGCGATTTTGAGCGCCGCCGCAACGTTCGCGCCGGTCGAAATTCCGCTGAAGAGGCCGAATTCCGAGGCGAGGCGGCGCGCCGTCTCAACCGCCTCCTCGTCCGTCACGGTCGTAAATTCGTCTATTTCGTCCACTGCGAGGCAGGCGGGAACGAAGTTCGCGCCGATGCCCTGTATTGCGTGCGCGCCGGAACGGCCCTGCGTGACGAGCGGGCTAGACGCGGGCTCTACCGCGACGATATGCACGTCTGGGAATTTCTTCCGCAGCGCGCGCGCGACGCCGGTGACCGTGCCTCCGGTGCCGAACGACGCGACGAAGGCGGAGAGTTTTTTGCCCTCCGGCAGCTGCGCCAGTATCTCCGGCCCGGTCGTAAGCTCGTGCGCGAGCGGGTTGCCGGGGTTCGAGAACTGGTCGAGCATCACTGCGTCTGGGTTCCCGGCGAGGATTTCACGCGCCCGCGCGACGGCTCCCGCCATTCCATCGGCCGCGGGCGTCAGCTCCAGCTTCGCGCCGAAGGCCGAGAGTACGGCGCGGCGTTCGACGGACATCGACTCCGGCATCGTGAGGATGACGGGCAGGCCGAGCGCGCGCCCGAGCAGCGCAAGGCCGATGCCGGTGTTTCCGCTGGTCGGCTCGACAATCACGCTGCGTTCTGAAAGCAGCCCCCGTTTCTGCGCCTCGCGGAGCATCCCCCACGCTGCGCGGTCCTTTATCGAGCCGCCGGGGTTTCCGCCTTCGAGCTTTATCCAGAGCTCCGCGCCGCCAGTCCCGCAGTCGAGCCGGTAGAGCGGCGTGCCGCCGACGAGGCGCATTATTTCGAGGCTGTCTATATCTTTAAGCAAGGCGCGCCTCCTAGCCGTTGTACGCGGCGGCGAAGGCTTTCGCCACGTTTTCTTCCGTCGGCGCGCCCTCGGCGATTTTCTCGTCGCCGGCGAAGAAGCAGGGCACATAGTAGTAATCGTATTTATCGGCCAGCTCCGGCTCTTTTTTCTCGTCTATCTTGACGAACGGCACATCTTTATATTCCGGGCGGGCGGCGAGCAGCGCGGCTATCATTTCGTATGCGCGTTTGCAGTGCGGGCAGCCCTCGAACATGAACATTTTAAGCTCTTTCATTCGTCGTCAGTCTCCTTCGGTTGTTTCCGTTTATTATATCCCGAACTGACGAGAATCGGAATGTTGCGCGCGCGTGCCGCTAGGGATAGAATTTAGCGACAGCTTTTGAGCTTGGGAGGAATCTGTAATGGCATATAAAATCAACGCGGCGGCACGAGACCTGTTTTACAGCAGGAACGACCCGAAGGACCGCCGTCTCGGCGAGCTTATCGGGCGCGCCGCGATAGATGAAGTGACGGAGGGGACCGTCGCCATAATCGGCGTGCCGGAAGATCGCGGCATCACCGCGAACAAGGGGCGCGCGGGAGCGGCGGCCGGCCCGGACGACATCAGGCGGCGGCTTTACAAGCTGACGCCGGGCTTCAACTCGGATTTTATGAATCTGCGCATCATCGACGCGGGAAACGTGGAGACGAAAGGGCTGACGCTCGCGGAGGTTCACGACGCGGAGACGGAAGCCGTGGCCGATATAGTATCGCGCGGCGGGCTGCCCATCGTCCTGGGCGGAGGGCACGACCTGACATACCCGGGCGTCAGAGGGCTTGTCTGCGGAGCCGGGTTGGGGCGCGGCGGCATGGGGCTCATCAACGTCGACGCGCATCTCGACGTGCGCAGCGACGAGAACGGAATCAACAGCGGCACGTCGTTCTACCGCGCGCTGACGCAGCTGCCGGATGGCGCGCTCTCGGGCGAGGCCTTCGTCGAGTTCGGCATTCAGGAGCAGTACAACTCCCCTTATTATTACAACTGGGTGCTTGAGCAGGGTGGGCACGTCGTCACGCTGCGCGAGGTTTCGGAGCGCGTCATGGAGTTTTTCCTTCAGGCGCTCAACGCTGCGGGCAAGAACGGACGTTCGATAGCCGTATCGCTCGACATCGACGCGGTGCGCAGCACGGAAGCGCCCGGAGCCTCGGCGAGCAACCCCAGCGGCCTCAAAGCGCCGGAGCTCGACAAAATAGCCTACCTCGCGGGACGCAGTATAAAGGTCAAGTACCTAGACATCATGGAGGTCTCTCCGCCGCTCGACGAGGACCACAGGACGGCGGCGCTCGCGGCCTCGGCTATATTCTCCTTCTTCAGAGGGCTCTGCGAGAGATAGAGCGCGCGGAAATTTTTGCATAACAAAGGGCCGGAGCTTTTTCATAAAGGCTCCGGCCCTGTTTGTTCGTGCCGAAAATTTTGTGTTTATCTCCACACCTCGGCGCAGACCGCGGGCGCGCCGCCGCTTGCGGAGCGCAGCGAAACGCGCGCCGTTCCCTCTTTCGCGGGAGAGTAGGAGAAGAGCAGGAAATCTCCCCTGTCGAGCTTGTATTCGCCCTCTTCGCCGCCCGCGGCGCACTTTACTGTCAGGCCGTCGGCCAGCGAATAGATTCCGCGCCAGTATTCAGACGCGCCCTCCGGCGCAATTTCGGCGCACCCGCCGCCTTCCGCGCAGGCCGACATCGCGCCGCGGTATCCTTTGACGGTCATCAGGTTGAAATCGACGCAGCGGCCGACCGAGACCGTCTCCCATCCGCCCTCGAATTCGTCGACGTCCGCAAGCGGCTTCATCGAGAGCGTGCGCGTCCCCTCGTGCGTCACCTCTATCTCGCCGTCAAGAATCATCAGCAGGCGGTGAATCCCCGGCAGCGCCGTGAACACTGACTTCTCGTCCTCGACCACGGCGGTGCTTATGCGCCAGTCGAAACGCCGCGCGCCGTAGTCCGCCCCCTCGGGCCATATCGCGAGCTGCGTCGTCACGCCGCCGCTCCATCTGTTGTGCGAAAGCTCATCTTTGCGCTTCACTTCCACCTTCATTGGAAAACTCCTCCGTTTCAAACAATTTATCAAAATTTTCCTCGCTGAAGACGCGCACGCCGTTCTTCATCAGCAGCGCCGCGGCGACGCCCGCGCCCGGCACGACTCGGCCTGAGAAGCTGCCGTCGTAAATCTGCGACGAGCCGCACGACGGGCTGCGCTCCTTCAATATCGCGCACTTGCAGCCGGAGCGCCGTGCAGCCTCAAGAGCGCGCCGAGCGCCCAGTTCGAACTCCGCCGTCACGTCGCGGCCGTCGCGCCCGATGACGCGCCCGCCCGATATTTCGCTCGGCTCGCGCGGCGCTTCAAGGCCGCCGAGCCGCTCGGGGCAGACCGGCACAAGCTCATGCTCCGCGCCGAGCGCAATGACGCGCGCGTCGGGCTTCGCGCCGCCGTCGTAACGGCACTTCGAGCCGAGAAGGCAGGCGCTGACCAGTATCTTCATGACGATTCCCCCTCCGCTCAAAATTATGCGAACACGCACAAAGCATAGCACGCCTGCGCCGTTTAGGCCAACGAGCGCACCGTTCAGAAAATCCGGCGCTTCTGCAAAACACCGCCCCGGCTTCAGCGCTTCATCGCGCGCCGTGCGCGTATACCGGACGCCGCGCGCAATGCCACGTGGACAATTTATTTATATAAACATTAAATTTTTGAAAGTTACCACGCGTCAATAAAACGCCGTAAGTTTTGTACTATATCAATAAACTATGCTTTGTGCTATACTCTCGTGAACGGAAGGAAATTCCGGCGACGCGCGGAATTTGACGGCGCGGCGCGATAAAAGGAGATCATAACAATGCTGTTTATGGGAAAATGCTCAAAAGAAGATTTCGTGAAAAACAAGAGAAGATTTTACGTCGTCGGCGCGATCATGCTCGCGCTCGGCTTCGTCTCGCTTTCGATGCCGCTGCTCGCGTCGTTCGCGGTCGAGACGATGATCGGCTGCCTCCTGCTCGCGGTCGGCCTCGGCAGCGCCTTCGGAGCCTTCAGCGCGATGCGCTCGGGCGACAGCCCGTGGCAGCAGGCCTTCATGGCGGTCATATCCGTCGCGGCCGGCGTCGTATTCCTCACGCATCCGCTCGCTGGCGTCATGACGCTGAGTATGCTGCTCTCGGCGTACTTCCTCGTCGACGGCGTGACGAAGGTCGTCGAGTACTTCCGCATACGCGAAATCGGCGGCTCGCTCTGGATTTTGCTCTCGGGACTGCTCGGCGTGCTGCTGGCCTTCATGATGTGGAACAACTGGCTGACCGGAGCTTCGATGATCGGCATCGTGCTTGGCATAGACCTCCTGTTCAGCGGCGTGAGCCTCATACTGCTGGGCCGCGGCTGCTCGAAGATGTCAAAATAACGGCGAGGGGCGAAACTCAAAGAAAAAGCGAAAGCGGCGCGAAAACGCGCCGCTTTTTTCGTGCCTTAAATTTTATAAACCGCGTCAGTTTTTCACCGCAGCCGGACGCGACAGCTTCATTATATAATTCGGCGAAGCTCCCGCGACGCGCGCGTCTTTTTTCAAACGCGCGATAAGTTCGGCAGTCTTAAGCTTCGAACGGAAAGTCGCAGTCACACACTCCGAGGTTTCGTAAACCGGCGAAACATAGACGGCCTCGGCGCATGCGTCCGCCGCAACGCCGCGGCAGTATGCGCCGAACAGTTCGCGCCGGTCCTCCGACGCGCGGATCTCCTCCGGCACGCGCAGCAGAACGACGGCCTCGCCGCGCACGAATGTGCGCTCTCCCCCGCACGCACACGCGGCCTCCGCCGCCCCGAGACAGAGCGCCGCCGCAGCGACGGCAAAAATTATAAAAAACGCCGCCTTCACAGCTTAATCGCCTTTCTTCCTGAATTTACGCATGAGACAGCAGATGAACGGAAGCCCGATCAGCGCAACAGCGCCGCCTCCCGCAGAGCAGCCGCCGCCACCGCCGCCGCTGGAACGCGCCGCGCAGAGCTTCCACGCCGCGTATGCGTCAAGCCTGCCGTATTGTGAGTATCCTTCGCGCAAAACTGAGCCGTTCGCGCTGTCGAGTATAGCCTGTTTAATCTCTGTCGCGCTTCTGTCAGGGAATGCGGAACAGAGCAGCGCCGCGACTCCAGCGACATGCGGCGAGGCCATCGACGTGCCGCTTATTGACGTGTAGCCAAGCGAATCATATGTGTCTTGCCCAATACCTTCCTCTGGGATAGTTGTTTCATTTAAAATCCACGTCTTTCGGCATGTGCTTAGTATATCCTCGCCCGGAGCGAATATATCCACCCACTTGCCGGAGGAACTGTAATTTGAAATTGCCTCGCTGCTCCATTCGTCGTTCTCGTCGCTCGCACCGACTGCGATCGTGTTTTCATAGCGGAACATCGTAGGCGTGCATATCTGACCGGCTTCGTCGCCGGTGGGGTTGTCCAAGTCCTGTCCATCGTTTCCTGCGGCGATGCAGACGATTATTCCAGCGTCGCTCAGTTCCCTTATCTTAGCGCTGTACGGAGACACGTCTCCGTCGTTCGGGTCGCTCCACCCGCCAAGCGACATATTCGCAACGCGGATGTTCACTCCGGCTTCCTTAGCGGCGATGATGAAGTCTATCGCGCGCATCTGGTCGCTGGTAAGCGCGCCGCTGATGTAGCTTACTGTCGGTTCGCCGGGATAGTCTTCCTCGCTTCTACTTTCGCCGCCTTCAACAGCTTCGTCTTCTTCTTCTCCGTCATCCTCAAAGACGGAAAATACGCCGACGGCCATCAGCTTCACATTCTGCGCTACGCCAGCGACTCCTATGCCGTTGTCCGTAACCGCGCCGATAGTTCCCGCGACGTGCGTGCCGTGCCCCTCGACGTCGCCGACCAAGCGCATACCCCAATCTCCAGAAACTATCTCCGTCCACGGAACTGTCAAAGTTTCGCCCGGACCGACGGGGATTGGGTCGTTCGCAAGTTCTTCTAATTCACCTAAGTCAACATCGGCGTCGCCGTCCAAGCCCGAAGTGTCTGAAGAAAACCACACGCCGTGGCTGCCCATAAAATCCGCCGCGGTAATGTCTTCAACCGATTGCGCGATGCGCTCAAGCACATCATTATCGTCGAAGGTGAACATATTGTCCTTTAGGTCCTCGTGGTCGTAGATGATTCCGGTATCTATGACGGCTACGACGACCTCTTCAGAAGCGGCGCCCGCTGTTTTCGCCCATACCTCAGGCATGCCGATTTTCTTCAATCCCCACTGCTCGTCATAGCCCGGGTCGTTCGGCTCTGCAACGTCAACTTCTTCAAATTCTTCGTCCGTCTCGCCGGAATTATCCGAGAGCGTCATAATATAGTTCGGCATCGCGGAGACTACGTTCGGGTTGCCGCGCAGCCTTTCTATAAAATCTTCCGTGCTTTCGCCGGAGGCGCTGCGCAGATGCGTGACGGGGTACGTTTCTTCATCATTCGCCGAAAGACCGTTCGCGGCCCTCATGCGCGCCGCGCCGCCCGCGGCCTCCGCTTCCGCGCCGTCCTGCGGAGCCGCTTTGACGGGGCGGAAGCTCTGCACGACGATGGCCCCAAGATCCGGCGCGGCAGAATTTTTCGCAATTGCAGGGACGCCGTCCGCCGAGAGCGAATTCGCCGCGGCAAGCGGCGCCGCGCTCCGCAGTATGACGATGGCCTCGCCCTCGACATAACGCGGAAGCTCCGCGAAAGACGGGGCCGCGGCAAAACACAGAGTCAGAATCAGAACGGGCAGTAATCTTAATACGCTGCGTACCAAAAGCATTCCTCCAAAAATCTTAGCAGTTTTAATTTTTTATAATTATATACTACCGTCGGAACCGCCTGCAAAGGGCGGCGGAAGATAAAAAACGCAATATAATAACGGGGGGGCGCCGCCACTGCGGAGCGGACGGCAAAGCCATGCGCCGCGGCAAATCGCCAAGTGTGCGGGAGTTTCACAGCTTACGCCGCGTTCAAAAAAACACAGAGGGCGCGCCGGTGGCGGAGGAGGAAAAGTACGGTGAAAGAGGAATTTTTTGCGCAAATTGCGAAATGGAACGAAGAGGACGGGGATCCAGAGGCCGCGGCGGCTAACGCCGAAAAACCGCTTGACGCGGAAAAGGCGCGTGAATTTATAATCCGCGACTGTCTCCACGGCTTTCTCGGCATGAAGGACGTCATAAAGGACGGCTGCCTCTACTGTCCTGACAGTAAGCTGACCGTGCGGCCGGAGATAGAAAGCCTCATGGAGCAGGGAGCCGTCGTTGATTTCCACATTGAAGCGCCGCAGTGGGGCACAGAGATTTTTGAATGCTGCGCTTCCCCTGGCGAGAATACGCGGCACGCGCTGGGCATGACGCTCAGTTCGTTCATGCTGTCGCTCATGCCGGCGATTGTGCGCATGGAGCGCGGTGAGTACGACGAAACGTTCGAGACGAGCTTCGCGGGGCAAAACCACCGCTGGCGCGCGACGCTGAGCGACGTCGTCGGTATGGGGAATACTCCGCACGAGAATATGCCTAAGTTCTACTGGGACAAGGTCAAAGAGGGCGTGATGAAGCGCCTCGGCAATCAGAAGCTCTGCTATGTGAAGATATACTGCGCCAATGTAGACGGCGATGTGACCGGCGAGTGCCGCGTGAACGACATAAAGAGCAAGGAACTGAGCGACGTCATAGCCGAGATAGGCGCGCAGTGGAAGCCGGAGGGCTTCGCGTCGCAGAAAATGTTCATACTCATACGACAGGACGAAGAGACCGTCGCGCCATACCCATACTGGGGATCGGACGGCCGCGCCGAGCTGCTGACTAAAATAAAGCTCGCGGTAAACCTCTTCAACGGCTGCAAGACGCAGGAAGAGTATGAAAAGCTTCCTGAGGCTCTCAAAACACAGCTCGGCGACCCGACGCTTGCCGAAGAGTGTTATCTTTTCCTGCCTGAGATCTGCGCGGAGAACGAATTCGACACTTTGGACTTCGACGAGCAGATAGCTCCCGGCGTATACAAGGCGCAGCTCGCGGACTATTGGACGATGCACAATCTGCTTTTCGAACTTTTCGCAGAGGGAGCTTTCGGCGACGCTGCTTCAGAAATCTATTGGGACTATATCACATTCAGTTCGATCTACGGCGTAGTCTGCAAGATGATGGAGAAGAACGGAGAGGACGCGCCGCTCGAAGGCTGTGTATCGACGCATTTCAATTTCTCCGACGGCTTCAAATTGAGATAGGAGGGCGCAAAGATGGAAAAATCGTTCAAGCAGGATTTGAAAGACAAAAGGGACTTCCCCGGCGCGCCGTTCATCGTGCGCATGCTTTTCAGAGAAAAGCCAGAGCTGCCGGAGGCCGTGAAAATGAAGAAAATTATGGAAAAGCACTGCGGCCCCGTCGAAATGTTCAACTGCGAAGAAAACATGGCGGGCTTCGCCGCCTCCGGCTGCATGGCGAAATTCAAGGACGGAGAGATGCCGCCGCAGCTTTGGCTGCTCGGCGCGTCGGAGTTTTCTGCGGACAGTGTAGACGATTTTACGAAGAGCCAGATGTGGGACTGCATGGACGAGCGCGACGAAATTCTCGGAGCCTGCCGCTGGCAGATACACGCGTCGGACATGCTCGCAATGCTGCCCGCGCTCGAACGCGCGAACCTCGACATGGATTTCACGGACGCGCTCGCGGAGCTCTTCCCCGACTGCGAAGCGTTTCTTTTCCATAACACGGGCAAGCTCGTCCGCGCCCGCGACGTGCGCGCGCACGGGCTGAGCGGCGCGGACAGATACATACGCTTCGGCCTGCACGCGAGATTCTTCAACGTCGAAGGCACGGACGATATGGTCGTCGATACGCTCGGCATGGGCACGCTGTTCATGCCGGATTTGCAGTACCATTTCCACAGCCTCGCCCCGAACTGGCTGGTTCATCACGCATGCAGCACCGCGCTCTACATAATTGAAAACGACTGCCCGATAAAGTCAGGCGAAATCATAGACGGCGTGGAGGCGGAAACGGGGCGCATCAGCCGCAATGTGCCGTGGCGCTGCCGCTATGAGCAGGCGCTCATACAGCCCGCGCGCGAGGTGCTTGACATAGAGGCCGGAGAGTTCGCGTCGGGGGCGAGGGAGAGTTAGGCGCGCGGACATATAAAAAATAAAAAATCCCCGCGTCTCAGGCGCGGGGAATATTTTTGCCTTTTTCGTAAATTCTGCGCCGCGCGCTTCGCGTTACTTCTTTTTCGGCGCGCCGTTATCCGTCAGCGCGAGCATCTCGGGGACGGTGACGAAGCGGACTGGGACGTTTTTATAGCGCGCGTTCAGCTCTTCGAGGAAGGCGACCGTAGAGGGGCGGAAGTGGCAGATTATGAGCAGCGCGCCGCGTTTCTGCGCGTTGCGCACAAGTTCGTCGAAACGCTTCGCAATCACCGCCTTGTCGGTCGAGTTGTCGAGGAAGCCGCGGTTTTGCAGCGCGGGCACTCCGGCTTTACGCGCCGCATCGTAGGCTACGCTCTTGCCCGTCGTGCGGCTGTCTACGAAGAGCAGCCCGCGGCTCTTGAGCACCTGCATGAACGGCTCCATCAGCTCGCGGCTCTCGGTAGCACGCGAGCCGCGGTGGTTGTTGACGCCGACAACGCCCGGCAGAGAGTCGAGCGCCTTCGCCGTCTTCGCGCGCACTTCGTCCGCCGTCATTCCGCGGCCGATGATGAATTTCCCCGTCTCTGAATCTTTGTCGGACTGCGCCTGCATCGGAAGGTGCAGGATGTAAGGCACGGACTTCGATGCCGCGAGCTGCGCAGTCTCTTTCGAGTACTGGCGGTAGGGCATTATCGCCCAGGTCGTTGGAATCTCCAGCGCGGCGACGCGCTTGGTCAGTTTCATCTGGCTTCCGCCGTCGTCTATGAGTATCGCCAGCAGCGGCGTTCCGTCCGCGCGCGGATAACCGCATACCGGCGGCTGCGCTTTCGACGCTTCCACCCTTTCCTGCGCCGCGGGCAGCCCTTCGTCTGCCGAGACGACGACCCACTCGCGCGTCTTGGGCTCAGGCGCTGGAACGGACGCGGTTATCTTGTCAGGCACAGCTTCCGGCTCTGCGAGCTTCGCGTAACGCCCCTGATTTTTCAGCGCGACGGCGTAGACCGCCGCCGCGATCACGAGCAGTATCAGCGCCAGTTTCAGCCTGAGGCTGCGTTTGTCCTTCGCTCTCTTGTAGTGTTTAGCCAACTGCGGCCATCTCCCGTTATTTCGTCTTCTTCATCTTGTCCTTCAGGACGGCGAGCGCCTTCTGGAACTGTTTGTCGTCCTTCTTGTTCTTCATCGGCTCGCCCTCTACCTTTATGTCGGGTTCAAGCCCCTTATGGTCTATCACGAATCCCGAGGGCGTGTGGTAGCGCGCGATCGTCACGTATATGCCGGAGCCGTCGGGCAGGTTGAAGAGCGTCTGCACGGAGCCCTTGCCGAAGGTCTTCATGCCGACTATCGTCCCGCGCTTGTGATCCTTTATCGCGCCAGCGAATATCTCCGAGGCGCTCGCGCTTCCTTCGTTGACGAGCACGACGAGCGGCAGGTCGTTCGCAAGTCCCGGCTTTGCGTAGAGCGTGTCGTTCGCGCGCTCGAAGCGTCCCTTCATGCCGACGACGACTCCGTCGCCGATAAAGCGCGACGTGACGTCCACGCATACGTCGAGCAGGCCGCCGGGGTTGTTGCGCAGGTCCATGATTACGCCCTTAGCGTTCTTCGACATCGCCGTCTCAAGCGCGGCGCGCAGCTCTTCGTCCGTCTTGAGGTTGAAGTGGTTCAGCTTGATGTAGGCGATTCCGCCGCCGAGCATTTCAAGACGCACAGTTTTTATCTTTATGACTTCGCGCACTATCTTGACGGGGATGAGCTTGCTTTCATCCTTGCGCCGTATGTGCAGCGTCACCGGCGTTCCCGGCTCTCCGCGCAGCATCTTGACTATTTCGTTGCTCTCCATGCCGACGACGGTCTTGTCGTCGACCTTGATTATTTCGTCGAGCGGCTTGATGCCCGCGCGGTCGGCGGGCGTGTCCTCTATCGGCGCGATGACGGTCGTCCGCCCGTCGCGGTTCGCCATGTAGATGCCGAGGCCGCCGTACTCGCCCTCTATCTCCATGTTCTCCTCGGCGAGCGCGTCGGGGTCGACGAAACGCGTGTACGGGTCGTCGATGGATGCGACGAGGCCGCGCAGCGCGCCGTAGTACATTTTAGTGTCGTCTATCTTGCCCTCTTTGTCGCCGTCGACCTGGTAGGTCGAGAGCGCGAGCTTCACCTGTTTGATGATGGCGAGCTGCTGCGGCGTGAAGGGCAGGCTCCGCTCCCAGTCCGCGCCGACGGCCTGCGGGATGCTGTAAAGAGATACGCAGAGCAGAGCGCCGATGAATATGCCCGAGAGCAGGTGCAGTATTTTAGATTTCAATTTCTTCACTTACCTTTCCGAAAAGCCCCGTTACTTCAGATATTTCATGGGATTCACGGCGTCGCCGTTGACCCTTACTTCAAAATGCAGATGGTTGCCTGTGGCGACGCCGGTCGCCCCGACGCGGCCGATCACGGTCTGGCGCGTGACCTTCGCGTTTTCGCTCGTCTCTATCTTCGACATATGGGCGTAGACTGTCGTGAGGTTCGCGCCGTGGTCGATGATGACGACCTGTCCGTAGCCGCGCATCCAGCCTGTGTAGAGCACTTCGCCCGGGTCGGCGGCCTTTATCGGCGTGCCCTTCGGCGCCGCGATGTCGAGCCCCGTGTGCGTAATCTTCGTTTTGAAGACCGGATGCACGCGCGTGCCGAACTGGCTCGTTATCTTGCCCTGTATCGGCCACGCGAAGCGGCCTCCCTTATAGTAGACCGGCGTCGGCGCTACGGGCTTGCCCTGCTTGCGCTTCGCTGCGTCGGCCTGCGCCTTGAGCTTCTGCTTCTGCTGAAGCAGCTTCTTTATAGCTGCCTGCATCTCTTCCGAGGCCCGCTGGAGCTCCTCCTGTTCCGCGAGGAAGAGTTTCTTGTCCTTGCGCACCTTAGCGAGCACCGCGTTGCGCTCGTCGGCTGCGGATTTCAGTTCTTTGTTGCGCTTCGCAAGGTCGGCGTTCTGGTCCTTCAGCGTCGAATGCTCCTTGCGCAGCTCCTCCTGCGTCATCGTCAGCTTGCGTTTCTCGTTCGTGAGGTAGTCGATGAGCTTTTTGTCCTGCTCCGCAATTTTGCCGAGCAGGTACGAATTCGCCAGCGCGTCTTCCGCGCCGCGCGACGACATAAGCAGGTTGAACTCCGCTACGCCGCCGTACTTGTAGATGTTCACCATGCGCTTTTTCAGAATTTCCTGCGCCGCGGCGATGTCCTTGTTCATTTTCTTTATATCTGCGTCGAGCGTGAAGATGTTCTTTTTGACCTTCTGCATCTTCAGGCTGACGATGTTGACGCGCTGCTGCGTGACCGTTATTTTCTGGCTCAGCGCGTTGAGCTGGTTCGCAACGCTTTTCTCGCGCTTCGCCGTCTCGGTCAGTTTTTTCTGGTTCTGGGAGATCTGTTTCTGTATCTTCTCAAATTCCCGCTCCTGCTGTTTTATCTGCGCGTCGATGTCCGGCTGTTTCGCAGCGGCGAAAGCTCCGCCGCACGCGCATAGCACGGCGCAGGCGGCGAACGCCGCGATTATTTTTCTGCCGTCCCCTTTCATCTTCGCCACCGTCCGCGCGCCGCGTTAAAGCGGCTTCGAGGCCTTTCTGATGAATTTTTCAACGGCTATCAGGCTCGCGATGAGGCTGACCACCGCGCCGCAGCAGATGAGCATGATGAAGAGGTTCGCCAGCAGCCGCTTCGATTCAATGAAATTGATGAAGGGCAGCATGTCGCGCAGCCTGTCGAGCGCGCTGAGGTATGCGTAACCGAGCGCGGTCGAGGCCGCGAGCGCGCCGAAGAAGCCGAGGATGAAGCCCTGAATGACGAACGGGAAGGCAACGTATGTGGAGGTCGCGCCGACCTTCATCATCACGTCGATCTCCTGCGCACGCGAGTAGACGGAAATCCGTATCGTGTTGAAGAGCACGACGCCGCTCGCCGCGAGCGCGACCGCGAGCATGATTATCGAGAGCTTTTCGACGAACGACGAAAGGCGCGTCAGTTTTTCGGCTACGTGTCCGGCGTAGACGATGTCCTCGATTTCAGCGACCGATGCCAGCCGTCCCGCGACCTCCGCGACCTGCGACGCTTTCGCTACGTGTATCTCAAGGCTGGCCGGCAGCGGGTTCTCGCCGAGCAGCATCACGGCGTCGGCCTGATTGCCGAGCCGCGCGCGCAGCCTTTCGAGCGCCGTCTCTTTCGTAATCATCGTGACGCTTTCGATGCCGCGCATACCGCGCACGGAGGCGGCGACCTTTTCAAGGTTCGCCTCGGGCTTCAGGTATGCCTGTATCGAGAGCTGGTTTTCCATATTGCCGATCACGCTGCGTATGTTGAGGATGAAGAGCATCGTCGCGCCGACGACGAAGAATACCGCCATCGCCGTGAATATCGTCAGGAGGCTCATCCCGAAATGACGCCATATCAGACGCCATCCGTCGCGCATTATGTATTTAATACGTGCCATCGCCTTCGTAGCCTCCGTCCTTCTCGTCGCGTATTATGCGCCCGCGCCGTATCTCGACGACGCGGTGCCTGTATGTGTCCACGAGGAACTGGTTGTGCGTCGCCATGAGCACCGTCGTGCCCGCGGCGTTGATTTCAAGAAGAAGCTGCATTATTTCGTCCGCCGTGTGGTTGTCGAGGTTGCCCGTCGGTTCGTCCGCGAGGATGAGCGACGGCTCGTTGACTATCGCCCGGGCGATCGCGAGGCGCTGCTGTTCGCCGCCGGACATCTGCTGCGGGCAGAGCATCCGCCGCCGCCATATCCCGACAGTCTTCAGCGCGTCCTCGACGCGCTCGCTTATCTCGCGCGACGGCACGCCCATCACTTCGAGCACAAAGGCGACGTTCTCGAACGCCGTCATGTCGGGCAGCAGGCAGAAATCCTGAAAGACCACGCCGATGTCGCGCCGGAACATAGCCAGCTCGAAGCGCCCCATCTTGCGCAGCGCGTGGCCTCCGACGCTGATATGCCCGCGCGTCGGGACGACCTCGCGGAAGATACAGCGCATCAGCGTCGTCTTGCCGGAGCCTGTTTCGCCTATGAGGTAGACGAACTCTCCGCTTTCTATATCGAGATAGACGTCCTCCAGAGCCACTATATCAGGCTCGAAAATTTTGGAGACGCCGGAAAATCTTATATCCATGCGCTCACCTCCTGCGCAGCGCCCACGCCTGGGCCGCCGCGTCAACTATCTCTTTTGATGTCAGTCCGTAATATTCGCGCAGCTCGTCCGGCGTACCGCTGTCGATGAACTCGTCGGGCACAGCGACGGAGCGCACCGGCACCGGACAGGTGCGTCCGAGGCATTCGGCGGCCGCTCCGAAAAGCCCGCCTATGCCGCTGTGGACCTCCGCCGTGACGCAGCAGCCGGTCCGCCGGACGGAGGAGAGCAGCGCCTGCTCGGGGAACGGCTTCAGACAATAGCAGTCTATCACCTCGGCGCTGATGTTCTGGCGTTCAAGCCGTTCGGCGGCTTCCAGAGCGCGGCTCGTCATGATCCCGCAGGCGCATATCGTAACGTCCGAGCCTGAGCGGAGTATGCGCGCGCCGCCGAGTTTGAATATCTCGCCAGCCGGATTTTCCAGCGCGGGGAGCGGCGTGCGTCCGAGGCGGACGTAAAAGGGCGCGCCGCCCTTTTCTATGATGCCGCGCAGAGAGACTGCATCGGAGGGGACGAAGAGGTTCATCCCCGGTATAGTCCTGGCGAGCGCTATGTCGGAGAAAAGCTGCTTCGCCGCGCCGTCGCTCGCGCTCGAAAAGCCGCCGTCGATGGCGGCTATCCGTATGGGCAGGCGGGGCATGGCGACGGCCTCGCGTATCTGCGCGTAACTGCCGCCGACGAGCTCAAGGCTGCGTCCGAGCACCCACGGCTTCACTCCGGCGAGAGCGAGCCCCGCCGCGCGCAGCAGTGCGGCGTGCGCCGCCGCATCCTTCATTACTATTTTGTCTTCCGGTATCGCGCTCAGCTCTCTGCACTCCGGGACGTTCTCCGTCAGCAGGAGCGCGAAATCGTCGTGTCCGCGCGCGTAATCCGCGATTATTTTACAGAAAGCCTCGAAGGTCGAGACCGGTTTATCTATGTTCATCGGATCTTACCTCCAGTTCTTCAAGCGCCTGGTCAAGCTCCCCCAGACTGAGGGAGTGGGCGCCGTCCTCAGGCTCCGAGCCGAAGCGCGGGATGCCGCCGCCGCGCGCAGAGACGAAGAGCGCCTTCGGCGCGCCTGACGAAAAATCCAGAGAGGCGCAGGCGCTTTCAAGCGAGTCGAAATCGTCCGCCACCGCGCCGCGCACATCCCAGCCGGAGCAGGCCGATATGCCGGAAACGCCGTTCTGTTTCGAGACGACTATCATAAAAAGGTTGGGGATGGGCTCCTCAGCGGCGCGCGCCGCCTCCTCCGCAAATTCATCGGAACGGAACGCGTTCTCCGAAACAAGGAAAGCCACGCGCGGCTTGAAGCTGCGGCGGGAGAGTTCGCCGGCGAGCGCGGCGGCTGCGGACAGCGACGGCTGCACGGTGAAACAGGGCGCGTCCATTCCCGGTATGCGGCGGAAATCCGGGTGGGCCTGAAGCATCGCGCCCAGACGGCGGTAATGCCACAGATGTTCGCGTTCAAAAAATCCGCGCCGCGCGAGGGCGGCGTAAAGCGCCGGAACGGCCTCCGGCATTCCAAGGACGAAGCGGTCTCTGTCGTCGCGCCGCGGCTCCGCTGGAATGAGCACAAGCTCCTCCCAGTACAGATAGACGAGCAGGCTCGCGGTCGCAAGCGGCGTCTCATACGGGCCGGAGCGCGCCATGCCGACCATACGCAGGATGTCCTTGCGCACCTCGGACGATATATATTTCAGCTCTTCGATTCTTCTCTCATCCATTTGTTTAACAGCGGGCCGCCCGCAGTCCTTCCGCAAAAACTTTCTCAACGGACGCGGCCTCCTCCGCCGCAAGTTCCGCGGAGGGAGGAGCGGAGAGCGAGACTGCGCCGCCGTCTATCAGAGCAATATTATAGCGCATACAGAACCCTGCGACCTTAGGATCGTAGGCGCAGCCCGCGAGCGGAAGGCCGGAAAGCGCGGAAAGTATAAGGAAATGCAGCCTCATGCCGAGCGCGCCGGAAGCGCGCGAAGCGACGCGCGCAAAATCTTCCTTCGATGAAACCAGCGTAACGCCCGACAGCTTCACGAGCCCCGCCGAGGCGAGCGACGCAAGCTCGGCCTCATCCTCGCGCGACAACGCGACGCCGGCGACCTCGCGGCCGGAATTTTCCGCAAGCTTCATGCAGCTCGCAGCGGCGCGCTCCGCAAGCGCACGGTAGCCCGGGCGGGCGTTGAAAAGAAGGACATTCCCTTCGCAGCCTGCGCGCGGCACAGGCAGCGACATAACAAGGTCGGGAGCGAGCGCGGATCGGATTCCCATCGCTCTGAGAATTTCGCGCGAGCTTTCGTCGCGCACGCCGGCGTGGCAGCACGAGCCGAAGGCCCCGCGCGTCAGCGCGCGAGACAGCCCGCGGCGGAGCGGCCCCACAGACTGCCCCTCGGCCCATACCTTGAGGCCGAGCAGCCTCGCTATGCGCACCGCGGCGTAGTAGTAGACGCACGAGCGGGCGCTCGTGGAATCCTGAAAAAGTCCGCCGCCGCCGAGCAGCAGGCTGCGGCTCGCGGCGCAGGCGCGCCATATTTCGCGCAGGCTCCAGCGGTCGAACGCGCGGACGCCGTATTTTTTTTCGCTCACGCGCGGAGAGGCGGAAAGCAACGCGACGCGCTCCTTCGGCACGCCGCACGAAGAAAGAAGCCTCAGCGACGCTTCGCAGAGAAGTTCGTCGCCGAGGTTGCCGAAGCCGTAATATCCTAGGAGAAGTACGTCAAATTCTTTTTTCAATGCGGTAACTGTTTTTACAGCCGTATATTAGCTGCGCGTTTCAGCCGCGGCAGAACCAGCCCCAGCGCAGCCGCGCAGACGACGCCGATGAGCAGCCCCAGCCACCAGCCGTTAAGCGTGCGTATTACGCTGAGATAGAGCGGCGTGTGGAAATGGCAGAATGTGTTGACCGCAGAACAGAAGGCGAGCGCCGCGGCGAGCCGCAGCACCTCGCGGTAATACGGTATGAGCCCCTTGCGCACGGTGAACCAGTATATGACGAGCGCCGGATAGCCGATCATGAACTCCTTCGTGCGCGGGCGCACTATGAGCATATTCTCGACGAAATCGCGGAAAGCGACCTCCCAGCCGGGGACGTTCGAGACGTTGCCGCTGCGCATCGCCATCACAAGCGCGCCGAGCATCACGACGCCGAGCAGCGCCAGCTCAGTCCAGAGCGGCGAGCGGCGCATGACTTCGAGGAAGCCCTCGGGGTGGACGCGCCTTTTCATGTCGTGGGCGAAGATCAGAATCAGCGGCAGCAGCAGCGTAAGCTTAACGCCGGAGAACGGAGTGAGGCGAAGCGCCGCGTCAGACGTCCCGTAGAACGAAGCTATCGACAGCCCGCCAGCGACGACGGTCAGCAGCGCGAGGACTGCGCCGCGCACACGGCTGTGGGCGCTTTCAAGCGCGCATAGCGCCGCTTCGGTTGCAACCAGCGCGCCGCATAGGCCGCCAGCCAGCCGCGCCGCGGCGGAAGAATACCATAGCGCGCCGCCGAATGCCGCCGAAACCGCAAAGAGCGCAAGCGCAGAAGAGAACGGCACGGGAAGTTTTTCGCTGCCGGCCATACGCGAGCCGTAGAACCACAGCGTAAAGACGAAGCATATTCCGCAGGCGAAGGCCCCCGCGAGCGGCGCGGGCCAGACGGGCAGCGGCTTCGGCCAGCCGAGCGCATAGCCGCGCGCTTCGAGCGCCGTCTTATAGTCGCCGAGGTCCTTCAGAAAAACGTCGAGCCGCGCGCCCATCTGCAAATCGTATGGATGGACCATGACGAGGCGTATAGAGCGCTCGTGCACCGCGCGCACGTAGCGGTCGACGATTGTGGGGCGGCTGATGCTGCGCGAAATTATCTCTTCTTTTGTGAGGCTGTGCATCGGCACCACGAGGCTGCCGAGATTCCGCGCAAGCGCTGGAACGCCTATCTGCCGCACAAACTCGACTTGCGACAGCGTTATTCCCTTCGCCTTCATAACGGAGACTATCGGGCGCACGTCGGGATAACCGGCCAGTATCGCGCCGGCGGGGATTATATTTTTAATCTGAGGATATTCGTTGGTGAGCCAGTCGAGAGCCTCTGCGACGTCGGCGCCGGAGGACGGCGTGCATGGGCCGGGGCGAAAAAGAGCGTCCGCGCCGTTGGCGCGGCAGAACTCAAGCGCCGAAAAATCGGGGACGAGCGCCGAAGACTTGAACTCCTCCACCGTACCAGGCAGAAGCGCGTAAACGTTGCCGCTCGCCTCGACGAAGCCGACGTTCGGAAGCTTGCGCTCAAGATACGAACGGAGCTGCGCGGCGTAGGTCGCGTTCTTGCTCCAGCAGAGCACGGCGCGCGCCGCGTCCGCGTTCAGCTTCGCGGTAAACGAGGCGGCGGAGCCGAAACGCACGCCGAGGTTGGAATACATGGCGAGTTCGTCGCCGGTGAACTCAGAGACAGCGGCTCCGGCGACTCCGAGTGCGTTTACCTCGCGCCATACGTCCGCGGGCGTTTTGCCGCTCTGATAGGCGAGCGAGAAAATCTCGCGGCTGTCGGTGACGAAGGCCGCCGTCTTGCCGCCGCTCTCTGCGGCCAAGCGCGCGGAAAGGCCGTAAAGCGCCAGCGCCGCGGCGACGACGAGCGCGAAGTATAAAAGATTCCTTCTATTTATATTCTTCATCATTCATTCCTCCACTGCGCGGAAAGCGGCGCGCCCATAGAGGCGAACATACGGCTCAGCAGGAATAGCGGAAGGCCGACGACGTTGAAATAACAGCCGTCGACGCGCGAAGCGAGCAGCGTGCCGCGACCCTGTATCGCGTAGGCTCCGGCCTTGTCCATGCTCTCGCCGCAGGCGACGTAGGCGGAGATTTCCTCGTCGCTGAGCGGACGGAAGGTCACCTTCGTTTCTTCAGTCTCAGACAAACTTCTGCCGTCCGGCGCGATGAGCGCGACGCCGGTAAATACTGAATGCGTCTCTCCGGCGAGGCGGCGCAGCATGGACTTCGCCTCCACCTCGTCCTTCGGCTTGCCGAGGATCATTCCGTCGATCGAGACTACGGTGTCCGCCCCGACGACCCAGTTACCCGGGAAGCGCGACGCAACCTCCGAGGCCTTCTCAAAGGCGAGGCGTTTGACGAGATGCGCGGGCGCTTCGCCCTCCGGCTTCGTCTCCGTTATGAGCGACGGCTCGACGCGGAACTCCCAGCCGAGCCCCGCTAGAAGCTCGCGCCGTCTCGGGCTGCCCGAGGCGAGGATTAGATTCTTTATCATCTTGTTATCACTATCCCGCATATCGCGCCGATGAGCGTTCCGAGGTTCAGCTTCAGCGCGAAGAGAAAGCCGAGCCGCAGCATCAGAAGGTCGATCTCGCGCACATCCACCGTGAAATCGACGATGTTCGAGAAAAGCAAAGACGTGGCGGAAAACCTCTGGAGAAAGATGCCGAGCCACGTGCCGAGTATCATGCAGAGGAAAATCACGCCCCAGCGTATCGAAGCGCTTTTTACGAGAGCCATATTACCATCCTCCCATGCAGGTAAGAATTACTGACAGGCCGCCGACCGCGAGGCAGTAGACGCCGAAGTACCACCACTTTGAGGCGATGACGAGCCGTTTCAAAAGGAAGAGCGACAGAAGCCCGCTCGCAAATGAGCAGACCGCGCCGATAAGCCATCCCTCCGGCAGCGTGGAGACGAAGCTGTCCCAGCCGCCGAACTCAAGGGCCTGAACGCAGGTCGCGCCAATTATCGCAGGTATGGAAAGAAGGAACGAAAAGCGGAAAGCCTCTTCTTTAGAGAGCCCGGAGGCGAGCCCCGCGATGATGGTCGAGCCTGAGCGCGAGATGCCGGGCATCACTGCGATGCCCTGAATTACGCCGACGACGAGGCCGTTTTTCAGCGTGACCTTGTCCCCACCGCCGCGTATATAACGCGAGAGCAGGAGCATGACGCCCGTTATCAGCAGGCATATTCCGACGATCAGCGAATTGAGCGACGCAGCCTCGGAAAAATCCTTGATCGACATGCCGATGGCCCCAGTGATGCAGGTGCCGAGAGCGACGGCCCAGCCTATGTTCCAGCCCGGCTTGCTGCGCGCCGCGCCGCCGCCGAAGCCCTTGCACCATTCGACGAAGAGCGAGTATATATCGGGGAAGAAGAAAATTATCGTCGCGAGCGTCGTCGAGACGTGCAGCACAAGGTCGTAGTTGAGCGGCGGCATCTCCATGCCGAGGAATATCTTTGCGAGAGCGAGATGGCCCGAGCTGCTGACCGGCAGAAATTCCGTAAAGCCCTGTACAAGGCCGAGAATGATCGTATCCGTATTCATTTGCAGTTTTTACCTCATGTTCCTAAATTTTGCGCCCCGCCGCAAAAGAGCGGCGCGCGCCGCCGGCGCACGGAAGATACGGCGCGGCGAAGCCGGTAGAAATTATATATCCTTCCGCGCCTTAAATATACGTTATAAGCGGTATGATGGTCGGATAATTGCGCGAACTCTTCGAGAAAACCTCGCGTATCCGCTTGCGTATCTCCGTCGGCAGAGTCTCGCGCTTCGCGCCCGGCGTGCGCGCGAACTGCGCGACTGCGGTCAGCACGGCGCTTTCAAGCTCGCCGAAGGTACTGCCGTCGTCCGCAGAATATACGCTTCCGCGCGTCTGTATCTGCACCGGCGCCGCAGGCTTCATCGAAGCGTCGAGTACGACGGAGACTACGACGAGGCCGTTCTCCGCCATTTCGCGCCGCTCGCGCAGAATGCTGCCTTCGAACTCGCCGAGCACGACGCCGTCGATGAGCACCGGCCCTGCCTGAACGCGTCCTATCATCTCCGCGCGCTGCCCGCTGAAACGCAGCTGGTCTCCGTTCTGCAAAATAAAGACGTTCTTCGCCGCTACGCCCATCTCGCGCGCAAGCTGCGCGTGGCGCACAAGATGGCGGTACTCGCCGTGGCAGGGCACAAAGAACTTCGGCCGCGTCAGGCTGAACATCAGCATCAGCTCGTCGCGCGAAGCGTGGCCGGAGACGTGAATCTTCTCCTCGCGCTCGTAGATGACCTCCGCGCCGCAGGCGAAGAGCCTGTTCACCGTCTGGCTCACGAGCTTCTCGTTGCCCGGAATCGGCGTAGCGGAGATGATTACCAGATCCTTCGGCCCGAGCTTCACCTGGCGGTGCGCGCCGCGGCTCATAAGCACGAGCCCGGAGAACGGCTCTCCCTGGCTGCCCGTCGTCAGCACGACGACGTGGTTGTCCGGCATATGCTCCGCCTCCTGCGCCGAAACGATAAGGCCGTCCGGCACGTCGAGATAGCCGAGCTGCGCCGCGAGCTCGACGTTCGCCGTCATGCTGCGTCCGACGAGCACGGCCTTGCGGTTGAAGCGCGCCGCCGTCGCAAGAATCATCTGCGTCCTGTTGAGATTGCTCGCGAAGGTCGCGATTACGATGCGCCTGTCCTTGTAGAGGCGGAAGAAGCGCTCGAAGGTCTGCCCGATGACCTTCTCCGACGGAGTCGAGCCGGGACGCTCGACGTTCGTCGAGTCGGACATCAGCAGAAGCACGCCCTCGTCCCCGAGGCGCGCGAGTGTGCTGTAGTCGGGCCTGTTGCCGTCCGCCGGCGTCGGGTCGAATTTGAAATCTCCGGTGTGGACGATGACGCCGAGCGGCGTATGGATGGCGAGCGCGAAGGCGTCTGGAATCGAAT
>DVKA01000199.1 GCA_018716365.1 Candidatus Caccocola faecipullorum | reverse complement strand
CGAGACGGCCAAGATGCTTGTCGGTGGCGTCGATGAGATACCACTTGCGCTCTACTTCTTCGCCCTTGGCCATGTAGGAACGAGTGCCTATCATGGATCTTCCTCCTTAGAAGACGTGGTTGTTCGTAATTGATTTATCGCTCAAAGCGCTTCCGGCCCTATCCGTCCGCCGTTGCGCGCCCGCCGTAACACAGGCCCGCCCGCTGTCGGAAACGCCCTTCAGCCGGCTGTGGGGGACGGCTTCGGAGCGCGGCGCGGAGTGCGCGTTTAAGTCCGCTTTGTTATCTGACGAGGACCTGGATGATCGAGATGATCATGAAGGCCGCCATGAGGCCGGCGGTTATCTTCGTGAGGCCGCTCATGCGCTGCCAGGTTCCGCTCATATCGGCCTGCGTGCCGCCGCCGCCGAAGGCTCCGGTGAATCCGCCCGTCTTTCTCTTCTGCATCATTACGACGGCTATCAGGGCGACGCAGACGAGGATGTGAATGACTCCCAAAAGGATTCTCACAAACTACACCTCCAAAAATTTTATACTCAAAGACAAAGCTTTTGCTTTGTCGTGACTTCGCGGTTACACACTGCGTACAGCATACTATTCTATCACAGCTCTGAGCATTTCGGCTATACTTTTGACGGCGAGCGCGCGGTGGGAAATTTTATTTTTTATCTCGTCGCCGAGCTCTGCGAATGTTTTGTCGAAGCCGTCGGGGACGAAGACTGGGTCGTAGCCGAAGCCGGAGGTTCCGCGCGGCTCGCGAATTATGACGCCGGGGCAGTAGCGCGTCACGACGAGCGGCTCGCGCCCGTCCGGCATGACGACGGCTATCGCGCAGGCGAAGCGCCCGCGCCTGTCCTCTTTGTCCGCGAGTTCGCCGAGCAGCCAGCGCGTCCTGTCCGCGTCGCTGCCCTCTACGATGCGCGCGGAATGCACGCCGGGCAGTCCGCCGAGCGCTTCCGCTTCGAGGCCGCTGTCGTCTGCGAGCGCGGGGAGGCCCGTCGCTTCAGTCCACGCGCGCGCCTTGATGAGCGCGTTGTCCGCGTAGGTTTCGCCGGTTTCTTCTATTTCGTGCGGCCCTTCCATGTCGCCGCCGAAGAGCAGCTCCACGCCCACGGGCTCAAGCTGCGCCTTCATCTCGCGGAATTTCCCGCGGTTGCCGCTTGCGAAGACTATGCGCATGTTTCAAACACCCTCCGCTCTTCTTTCGTCAGTTCGAGGATTTCTATTTGTTTGCGGCGGATTTCCGCGATTCCGAGCTCCGCGAGGTCGAGCATCTGCGCGAGTTCCGCGCGCGAGAAGGTCGCGCCCTCGCCTGTGCCCTGTATCTCGACGAGTTCTCCGCGCCCGGTCATTACGACGTTGGCGTCGACTTCCGCGGTGGAGTCCTCTTCATAGCAGAGGTCGAGCAGCGGCACGCCGCGGCATTTGCCTACGCTGACGGCGGCTATCTGGTTTTTGAGCGGGATTTCTGAAATTTTGCCGCCGGCGCGCATTCTGCGCAGCGCGTCGAAGAGCGCGACGAAGCCGGCCGATATGGAGGCGGTTCTTGTGCCGCCGTCCGCCTGAAGAACGTCGCAGTCTATCGTTATCGTGCGCTCGCCCAGGCGCGTCATGTCTACGGCGGCCCGCAGCGAGCGGCCTATGAGCCGCTGTATCTCGCTGCCTCGCGCGTCGCGTTTTCCGCGGCTTATCTCGCGCTGCATACGGTTCTGCGTCGAGCGCGGGAGCATCGCATATTCAGCCGTTATCCATCCGTTGCCGGAGCCGCGGAGGAAGGGCGGGGCTTTTTCTTCTACGGAAGCTGTGCAGAGGACGTGCGTGTCGCCCCAGCGCACGAGGGCCGAGCCTTCGGCGTAGCGGTTGACGGCGCGTTCAAAAGTTATCGGGCGCAGCATATCGCAGGAGCGCCCGTCTGTGCGGAGCGTCTCCATGCTAACGTCCCTCCGTCCACGCGCCTGTGAGGTCCACCGGCGTCTTTTCCGTTATTTCCTTCGCGTTGACGTAGAACTTTATTTTCTTGACCGGCGGGAAGTTGTCGCGCATCGTGTTGAGCATTCCGTTGAGCGCCTGCGTCGCCTTTTCTTTGCCGAGCTTCTTTATCGAGCTCTGGAAGGCTGCCGTCAGGTCGACGTAGAGCCATTCGCCGCTCTGGAATACGTTCGTCACGGAGACGGCGGGGTCCATCGCCTTCGTCTCCTTCAGGCTGTCTATGTACATCGAGAGGACTTTCTGCATATCGTCCTCGCGCGTGCCGCCCGGTTTCAGCTCTATGGCGCGCGTCTGGAACGAAGAGCCTTCTGGGATGTATATGTTGTACCGCGCGTCCGAGGGCGCTTCGCCGGTTTCCTGTCCGGCCGCCTGCTGCGTCTCCGCTACCTCGGCGCCGCTGCCGTAGACGTTGCCGATGCGTTCGCCGCCCTGCTTGTCCGACCATGCGAAGAAGTAGTTCGTCGCTACGTAGCCGCAGGTGAAGAGTATGACGACGAGCGCTATCCACGCGAAGATGCGGACGATTTTAGGCGCGCGCGGGCGTTCATAATCATCTTCGTCCTCGTAGTCGTCTTCTTCGTCGAAGTCCGCGCGCTTCATTATTTTGCGTTTGCGGCTTCCGCGCAGCGAACGGGCCTCTTCTTCCTCTTCCATCTCACGTTCGCGCAGAGTGCGGCGCGCCCGCGGGCTGCGCGGCTTTTCTTCGCGTTCCTCGCGTTCTTCCGCCTCTTCCTCGCGCATCAGGCCGCGGCGGCGCACGGCGGGCTGGTCGTAGTTTTCGTCTTTTTTATCGCGTATCACGAAATGACGCTGTCTTTCTTCAGGATCTCTCATTCGTCGTCCTCCAATGACAGTGAAGCCTTTTTTGTAATTCCGTATTATATGCTAAAAACGGCCCGCGCGTCCCGTTTGCGCGGGCCGGACCGCTTCGCCTGCGTCAGCGCTGGCGGTGCGTCTCGATGAAGGTCATGATGCCGTCGGCGAGGCTGCGGCACATTTTCTCACGGTAGGCCGCCGTGTTGAGCCGTTTCGCCTCGGCGGCGTTCGTCAGGTAGCCCATTTCGACGAGTACGGCCGGCATACCCGCCCCGCGAAGGACGAAGAAAGGCGCCTGCGCGACCTTACGCATCGGAAGGCCCGCGCTCTTGGCGTTCTTGTGCAGGACTTCGGTCAGCTCAGTGCTCGCGCCGATCTTATCGTTCTGCTGCATATCGCCGAGGATTTTGAGCAGCAGCTGCGTCTTTTTGTCGGCTTTCTGGATTTCAGCCGCGCTGTGCGCGTCGCCCGAGATTTCCCTGTTTTCGACGATGGCGAGGTTCATCGCGTCTTTGTCGGAGGGCAGGGCCATGATGTAGATTTCAAATCCGGCGACGCCGCTCTTGCCTTTCGGCATGGAGTTGCAGTGCAGGCTGATGAATACGTCGGCGTTGTTTTTGTTTGCGAAGGCCGTGCGCTCCGCGAGCTTGAGGTAGACGTCGGTGCTGCGCGTGAGGCGCGCGTCCGCGCCCTTTTCCTTGAGAATCTTCGCAAGCTGCGTCGCGGCGCGGAGGTTGATGTCCTTCTCTCTGATTTTGTTCGCTACCGCGCCCGGGTCGTGTCCGCCGTGGCCCGCGTCGATGACTACTATCGGTTTTCTGCCGCTTCTGGGCTTCGGCGCGGGGGCCGTGGTTTTTGCCGGAGCTTCGGCTTTCTGTTTCGGCTCGGCTTTCGGCGCCGCTTTTTGCTGCGTCTTGGCCGGCTGCGTCTTTTTCACTGGCGCGCTCTGTTTGGGCTGAATTTTCGGCGCGGTCTGTTTCTGAGGCGCGGGCTGCGCCGCCGCGACGGCCTGCGTGTTTCCCCAGCGGAATGCGGCTTTCTGTCCTATCGCCTTATAGAAGCGGTCGAAGGCGGAGAGCAGCAGGTTTCCTTCCGCCCACCAGTGCCCGTCCTTCGTCACTACGGGCGTCGGAAAGCTGATTATCGTACCCGCGGAGCGGACGATGTTGGAGCCGTTCCAGAACTCTATTTTTTTGCCGCTCATCGTCACGACGAGCGACGTGCCGTCGTTCTTCGGCGCGAAGCCTAGCGCGGAGACGGCTTCGTCGACCGCCATCTCGCGCACCGTGCCGTTCATGCGGACGGAGACGCTCCCTTTTCTGATGTCGCCGTTCCACAGCTCTATTTTCTCCGCGGCGAAGGCGGGAAGCGCGCAGAGCAGCAGCGCGGCGAGCGCGAAGAGTATTATGCTTTTCGTCTTATTTCCCAGCGATGACAACATTATCTACCACCAATGTCGGCGCGGCGGTCGCGTAGGAGTACGTGAGGTCGTTTCCAGCCGCCGCGATGTTTTTCATGAATTCAAGCAGGTTTGATGCGATCGTGACGCCGCTCACCGGCGTCGTGATTTCTCCGTTTATTATTCTGTGTCCCTTGGCTCCTATCGAGAAGTCGCCGCTCACGGGGTCTATCGTGTGCAGCCCCATGAACTCCGTGACGTACATCCCGCTGCCGACGCGCGAGAGCAGCGACTGCGGGCTCTCGGTCCCGGGCTCGAAGATGAGGTTCGTCGTCCCGACGTCGGGCAGCGAAGACATCCCGCGCGAGCAGTTGCCGGTAGACTTTACGCCGTCCTTCGCCGCGTACTGGAGGTTGTAGAGGAACGCAGATGCGACGCCGCCCTTTATGAGCTCCGTCCGCGATGTCGGAACGCCCTCGGAGTCCCACGAGGAGCTGCCCGCCTTCCACGGCACGCGCCCGTCGTCGGTGAGGTTCACGCACGGCGAGGCGACGGCGTCGCCTATGCGCCCCTTCATCAGAGAACGCCCGCGGTGGACGTCCGAAGCGCAGAAGAGCCCGCCTATTGCGTCGACCAGCGGCACGGCTGCGTCCGGGTCTATGACTATCGTGTAGGTCCCGGTTTCCAGCTGCGTCCCGCCGAGCGCGGCGACGGTCTGCCTCACCGCCGTGCGCGCGCATTTTGCCGCGTCGAGTTCGCAGAGGCGCAGAGCGTCCATCCCGTAGCCGCCCATCTCCGTGAACTCGCCCGACTGCGCGAGGACGACGGCGCCGCAGTTGGCGCTCGAACCGTGCTCCCAGCCGGAGAGCCCCTTCGTCGTTGCGAAGAACGAAGCGCCCCATCCGTCGCGCCACGCAGCGGAGCGCACGGAAATTATGCGCGCGTCGGCGTTTTTCGCCTCTTCCGTCATCTGCATACAGTATTCCATGCGCTGCTTCGGAGTTATCTCGCGTATCTTTTCGTCCTCGGCCTCAAGCTCAGGGCAGCGGACGAGCGGCCCGCCGTAAAGCGTCACGCCCTCTTCGGGCTGCGAGGCGCGCGCGTTGTGCAGGCTCCATTCGATGAGAGAATCGACGGAGGCGCGGTCGAGCCTGTTGCCGTAGGCTATGCCCTGACGGCCGCCGGCTAGTATCGTGCGTATGCCGAGACCAGCCGACGAGCCGCTTACTGATTCTTCAATCTCTCCGTCCTTGAGAGTCAGCCCGTTCGCGCATCCCTCGCTGTAAAGCACGTCCGCGCCCTCCGCGCCTCCGCGCAGCGCGGCGTCCAGAGCGTGCGCGGCGAGCGCCTCCACCTCTTCGTGCGAAAGAAATCCCGTCACGCCCTGATTACCTCCGCTACGATCGCGGCGGCGCGCTCCACGTCCTCGCGGTCCACGTCCATATGCGTCACGAAGCGCGCGCGGCGCGGCGAGACCATGTGGATGAGCATACCTCTGTCAAGGCAGCGTTTTTCAAATTCCTCGTCGCTCACGTCGCCCTCTCCGAGCGGGAAGAAGACCATGTTCGTCATGTCCGGCGTATTCTCCACGGCGATGCCGGCCCCGCGCAGCAGCTCCGCAAGCAGCTGCGCGTTCTCGTGGTCCTCCGCGAGGCGCGCGACGTTGTTTTTGAGCGCGTAGAGACCAGCCGCCGCGGCGATGCCGAGCTGGCGCTGCGCTCCGCCGAGGCGTTTGCGCCATTTTTTAGCCTTTTCTATAAATTCGTGCGAGCCGCAGAGCATGGAGCCGAGCGGCGCGCCGAGCCCCTTTGATAGGCAGAACTGGACGGAGTCGACCTCTTTAGTGAATTCGCTGACCTCGACGCCGTACTTGACCGCGGCGTTGAAGATGCGCGCGCCGTCGAGGTGGACGTGGAAGCCGAGGCGGCGTCCCTCGCGCGCCGTGCGTGCGAAACGTTCCGGCGAGACTGCTATGCCGCCGGTGAAGTTGTGCGTGTTCTCAAGCGCGAGCATCGTCGTCTCTGGATGATGTATATCGCCGTCGGCCCTGTTCGCGGGGGAGAGGTCCTCGGGCGCGGGGATTCCTTCGTCGTCGTCGAGCGGGTAGGGGCAGAGGCCCGCTATCGCGGAAAGGCCGCCGACCTCGGCGCACCATACGTGCGAGCGTTTGCCGGCGAGGATGCTTTCCCCGTGGCGGCCCGCCGCGACGAAGGCGAGCAGGTTGCCCATCGTGCCGGAGCAGGCGAATATCGCCGCCTCCTTGCCAGTTATCTCCGCCGCGTATTCGCAGAGCGCGTTGGACGATGGGTCGTCGCCGTAGATGTCGTCGCCGACGGCGGCGCACGCTATCACTTTGCGCATCTCGTCCGAGGGGCGCGTTACGGTGTCGCTTCTGAAGTCCATTATTTTATGCATCGTTTGTCCTCCGTTCTGAACTTTTATATGCCTGGTAAAATTTTGTTCCCGTTTATCTTACTCCGAGCCTCGCCCACGGCAGGAAGTCCTCGCTCACCGCCATGCCGACCTCAGCGCTGTGTCCGTCCGTGCCGTGGAAGTCGCTGCCGGCGGTTGCGTAGAGGCCGAACCGCCGGGCGAGCGCGAGATGGCGGAAAGTCGTCTCCGGGCTGTTGGCGCCGTAGACGGCTTCAATCCCCCAGAGGCCGTATCCCTTGAGCCTGGCCACAAGCGCGTCGAGCCCCGCGTCGTCGAGCCTGCACTGCGCGGGGTGCGCCAGCACCGCTACGCCGCCGGCCTCGCGTATGAGCGCGATGCACTCCTCGGGCTCTATCCTCTCGCGTGAAACGTACGCGGCGGCCCCTCTGTCGAGGTACTTTACGAAAGCGTCTCCGATCGAGAAAGCATAGCCCCTGTTCACCAGAAGCTGCGCGATGTGCGGACGCGCGAGCACCTCGCCGTTCGTCAGCGCCTCCGCCTCCTCGATTCGCACGCGGACGCCCAGCCTGTTCAGCTTTTCAAAAATCCGCGCGTTACGCTCGTCGCGCTGCCGCCGTATATCTTCGAGCCGTTTTTCAAGATTTCCGGCCCCGGGCGTGATGCGGTAGCCGAGTATGTGCAGCGTATGCGGGGCGGCGGCGGAGAGCTCGATGCCGCAGAGGCCGCGGACGCCCTCCCTCTCGCAGGCCTCCATAAAAACTGTAAGCCCAGCCGTCGTGTCGTGGTCGGTCAGCGCGAGCAGCGCGAGGCCGCGCCTTTTAGCCGCCGTGGCAAGCTGCGCCGGCGAGTATCTGCCGTCGGAAAAACGGCTGTGAACGTGCATATCAATCAGAATCATCGTCGTCTGTCTCTCCGGCTCCGTCTGTTTCAAACATATAAAGCTCGTGCGCTAGTATCATCGCCGCGAGCGAAAGCTTCGCCGCATCCTCCTGCGTGAAAGCTCCTGCGGAGGCCGATTCAAGCTGAAGCACCCCGAGCTTCTCTCCGTGCGCCGATATGGGCACGGAGACGATCGAAGCCGCGTCGCGGTCCATCGGCTGGTCGTGCGCCGTGGCGACGCGCGCCACGATTATCGGCTTGCCGGAAGCGAAAACCTTCCACGGCGTGCCGCCGTTTCTCTTGAGCCGCCGCGCCGGTTTGCCGAAATGCGCCGGTATGTAGAGGCTTCCGTCCTCCTTCGCAAGAATTATAAAGACCGCTTCGTCTGGAGCCATATCCTGAAGCCCGTCCCACGCGCGGTCGATGAACGCCCCGTAGTCCGGCGCCTGCGCGACGCCCGCGGCGAACGCCTCAAACGACGGGATAAGCCGCCGCGCCCTGTCCCTGAAATAGAACAGATATGCGCTGATCGTAAAGAACAGCGCAAAGATAGAAGCCGCTTCGAGCCACGTAAAAACGCCGGCTACCGCGACGATCACCGCCGCGCCGGCGCAGAGCACGAGATTTGTCTTATAAGGCCAGCGCCCAGCCTCGTTCAGCCCGATGAAGGCGGCGACGAGGATCGCAGTAAAAAACGGAAAAGAATCGAAAACGCAGCTGAAAACCGAGCCCGCCGCGAGAAAAAGCGTCCACAGCACGGAAGGCCAGAAACGGCGCGGCCTGAAAACCGGCGCCGTCCTGCGCTTACCATTTCTCAAAATGGAGTTCCTCTCCGCCGAGTGTCATAATCCAGATGCCCTCGTCCGTCGCAAAAGCCGCGCTCTCCGGGTCGCGCCCCTTCGGTATCGTCGTCGAGCCGGGATTAAGGAAAATCGTCCCCTCCTCGCGCACGAGAGAGCCGACGTGCGTATGCCCCGAAATAGCGAGGTCCACCTTGTTATAAAGCGCCATCTCGCGCAGCAGCGGGAAATTGTCGCCGTGCATCATGAGGATTTTCCTGCCGTGCCACGTCGCCGAGACTATCGGGTTAAACTCGGGCTTAAGCACCATCATGTCGACCGGCGCGTCGCAGTTGCCAGTCGAGATGAGCACCCTGCCGCCGTCGAAATAAAAATCGTTGATCGCTTCCGCGAGATCCGCCGGCGTGTAGCCTCCGGGAATACTGTTGCGCGGCCCGTGATAAAGCACGTCGCCCGCGTGCAGCACGGTCTTAACATCCGGGCCGAAAAGATCGAGCGCCGCGCGCCACGCGGGAAGGCTGCCGTGCGTGTCGGAGAGAATGCCAATCTTACTGTCTTCTATGACGTAAACGGACAAACCGATCCATCCCTTCTCTTAGAATGACGGTTTATATTATAATTCAGAGCGGCTGGAAAGATAAACCGCAAGGGGGAACAAATTCATGGAACTCGACATAAAAAACCTCGGCGACCAGGACATGAGGCAGCTCGTCAAATCTCTCGAACTCGTCTCCGCGCGCGTGCTCGATTCAGTCGTGCGCGCGAGCCAGCTCGCCAGCTCGGCGACGCCGGAAATGCAGGCGCTCTTCACCGAATGGGTCAACTGCCTCGGCGGCGAGCTGACGCGCGCAGTCGAAGAGAAGGGAACGATAAATCCCGACGAGCTTGCCAAAACCATCGGCGTCACGCCAGCGACGGTAATCTCGCTCGCGCTCGCGCTGCACCGCGAAGGCGCGATAAAAATCACAGAACTGAAGGCCGAACCGTCGAACGGCGTCAACACCGAAATCTGCGGCTGCCTCCGCCAGCATTGAAAATAATCATCGACGCCGACGCCTGCCCGCGCGGCGCGCTCGCGGCTGCGGCGTCGCTCGCGGAACGCTACGGCGCGCGGCTCGTCACAGTCGCGGGCTTCGACCACGTAATCGACTCGCCGGAACACGTGACCGTCGGCTGCGATCCTCAGGAGGCCGACATAAAAATAATCAACCTCGCGCGCGCCGGCGACGCCGTCGTAACGCAGGACATCGGCCTCGCCGCCGCCGTCCTCGGCAAAAAAGCGGCGGCGCTCAATCCGTGCGGCTACGAGTACCGCGAGGAAAACATCTCCGCGGCGCTCGAAGAACGCGAAATAAAGGCGAAATACCGCCGCGCAGGCGGACGCACCAAAGGCCCGCCGAAAAGAACCAAAGAAGACGACGAACGCTTCGCCGCGCGCCTCGAACAAATTCTGCGCCGCTTGACGAAAGATTACGCCGTGTAACACAACGCGCGGCTGGCAGACAGGCGCGCCCCGCGGACCGCAAGCTCACATAAAAATCCCGGACGCTCCGCACTCCGCGCCGCGTCCGGGAAAATCAAAAAATTCAACAGCCCTGCGCATCATGAAAAACGCCGAAACGCAAACTTCGCGCGAAATAGCGGAAAAGTGCTATTATATACTCATCTTTTTGAAATACCGTCGCGTCCCCCGCGGACGCGTGAGTTGAAACCCTGCCGCAGAGGTCAGATGAGGCGACGGAGAAAGTCGCGTCCCCCGCGGACGCGTGAGTTGAAACTCCGCAGACAGAATGCTGCTCCTTGAAGGGACGCGTCGCGTCCCCCGCGGACGCGTGAGTTGAAACCTTGTAGCCTTTCTCATACAGCGGAATAGCTGAGGTCGCGTCCCCCGCGGACGCGTGAGTTGAAACTGTCGACGACGAGTCAGCTCACGGCATGGAGGTCGGTCGCGTCC
>DVKA01000021.1 GCA_018716365.1 Candidatus Caccocola faecipullorum | reverse complement strand
GGCGGCGCAGGGAAATCTGCAGTTTCGTAAGATTTTTTAATATAGTATAATAATGCTGTGATAAATCCATTGACAATTATAAGACAAAAATTTCAAGCATACCTCTTTCAGGGGACAAGGAGGGTTTTCGCGATGAAGCATCCGCAGATGGAGATGAGCGTATTTGTCAGGCGGCACAAGCCGGACGGGAGCATGAAGGTAGTGCCGTGCGTCATGTCTTTGCTTTCGCCGGACGACGGAGACGACGCGGTGCGCCTTCACGACGAGGTGGCGCACGGGCTGAGCAAGGATATTTTCGTTCCGAGCCCGCCGGACGAGATCCGCAGATACCTTGGAGACGAAGGGCTCGCCGTCGGCATAAAGCACGAAGGACGGCTGATCTGCCTCAGGACCGCGATAACCGGCGAGGAGTGGGCGCGCTATACGGCGGAGGGCATGGGGCTTCCGCCGGAGGCGGCGGAGCGCGCTGCGTGCACCGGCTTCTGCGTCGTGGACAAGGAGTTCCGCGGCAACAACGTCCAGTTTCTGAGCCAGTATTACGCGGAGAACGTCATCGCAGCAAGCTGCGAGAAGATACTGACCACCGTCTCGCCGCATAATATTTTCAGCCTTCAGAACGTGCTCGACTGCAACTACCGCATCATCGGGCTGCGGGAAATTTACGGCGGCTACACAAGATATGTATTGAGGAAGGAATTCCGCCCGGCGGTGCCGCTCTGGACGCACTGGCATATGCAGATACCGATCCGCGACTTCGAACGCCAGCGCAGGGCGCTTGAGGCTGGCGCGGTAGGCTACAAGCTCGTACGCAAGCCGAGCGGAATGCACGTGCTTTACGCCGGAGCCGGCAACTCGCCCTGCGCGGCGAAAGATATGCTGATATAAAACTTGTTTTTCCGCGGCGGACGTACACCGTCCGCCTTTTTTATTTATCCCGCCGCGCGCGCCTCTCGGGACGCCTAAGTAATATCACGTAAATTGAGCGCGGCATGGCCTTTTTCACCTTCCATCACATGGTTATTGTTCCGTGTAATATTGTTTTTTGTTTTTTTGAGGAATAGAATATCGTGCGTGCTTTGAAAGGGCACAAACAAAACACTATATCTTTATAGGAGGTCATTTAAGATGACAGGCATACCGCTTATTATTATGTTTGTAGTAGCAGTCGTCGCAATGATCGTAGCAATTTCGAAGTTCAAGATCCATCCGTTCCTTTCGATCATGGCGGTTTCGCTCTTCTTTGCGTTCGTCGCTGGCGTCCCGCTCAAGGAGATTCCGGGGACCATAGGCTCCGGCTTCTCAGGGACCTTCACGAGCATAGGCATCGTCATAATCCTCGGCGCTCTGACCGGCATCCTGCTCGAAAAGACCGGCGCGGCGCTCAAGATGGCTGACGTCGTCGTCAAGCTCGTCGGCAAGAAGAACCCCGACCTCGCAATCCTCATCATGGGCTGGATAGTTTCGATCCCCGTCTTCTGTGACAGCGGCTTCGTCATCCTGAACCCGATCAGAAAGGCGCTCGTCAAGCGCACGCAGGTTTCGAGCGTCGCCATGACGGTCGCGCTCTCGATGGGCCTCTACATCTCGCACTGCTTCATACCGCCGACGCCCGGACCGATAGCCGCGGCGAACCTTCTCGGCATAGGCAACGAGATGCTGCTCGTCATCGGCCTCGGAATGCTGCTCTCGATTCCTCCGCTTATCGCCGGATATATCTTCGCCAGATACATCGGAAAGCGCGTCAAGTCGAAGGACGAGCTCGCGGAGGCTTCCGGCGAGACGGTCAAGACCTATGAGGAGCTGCTCAAGGAGTACGGCCAGCTCCCGGGCGCGGTAATGTCCTTCGCGCCGATCGTCGTCCCGATCCTCCTCATGGGCATCGCCTCGGCCTTCTCGATGGCCAAGATGGACGTTCCACTCATCGCCTTCCTCGGTACGCCTATCATAGCGCTCGCGGTCGCCGTCATCCTCGGCGTCATCCTTCTCGCGCAGGCTGGCAAGATGTCAGAGTTCTACAACATGACTAACGAGACGCTCATGGTCGTCGGCCCGATACTCTTCGTAACGGCTGCGGGCGGCGTACTCGGCAAGGTCATCAGCGTTTCCGGCATGGTGCAGTTCATCACGGAGCACTCGAACGTGCTTGAGACGGTCGGAATCTTCTTCCCGTTCCTCCTCGCCGCGATACTCAAGACTGCTCAGGGCTCGTCCACAGTCGCGCTTACGACGACAGCCGGTATGCTCGCCCCCGTACTTCCGGCCCTCGGCCTGGACACTCCGGTGCTCTCCGCCCTCTGCGTAATCGCGATAGGCGCGGGCGCGATGACCGTGTCGCACGCGAACGATTCCTACTTCTGGGTAGTCACCAACTTCGGAGAGATGAAGGTAGAAGACGGTTACAGGACGCAGACGATGGGCACGCTCGTGATAGGGCTCGCCTCGATGGTCGGCGTGCTGATCGCCTATATGTTCCTTGCGTAATCTGAAATTCAGGACAAAAGTTTAGAAGAAAGGCCCTCGCCGCGCGGCGGGGGCCTTTTCATATATTCGGCGGCGGCGCGCTATTTCGAGAGCCAGCGCGACGCCCATCCGGTCATTTCAAGTATAGGGAATATTATGCGTGATATGCGCCGCCCGGAAAGCCCGACGAGCGCGCCCGCCGCTACGGCTGCGCCTACGCTTTCAAGCGGGTGGGCGCGCACGGCGTCCGTTAAGCTGACTTTATCCATCGTGGCGGCGAAGTTCCGCTTCGCCTCGGCTACCGTCGGTTTAGCCGGCATCCGCGTCGTCCCCCTCGCTTCGCGGCGCGGGCGCGGAGCCGCGTTCCTTCGCAAGCCCTTTGGAAAGCGCGTACAGCCCCGGCGCGGCGAGCAGCGCGGCCGAAAGCAGCGCGGCCGCGGGACGGCCGAGCCTCGGCGCGACTGCGGCGTAGAAGGCGAACCCGCCGGCAAGAGCCGCGGCGAAGAGCAGAAGCCCTCCGAAGAAAAGCAGGAGTACACGCTTCGCCAGAATTTCAGTCTGCGAGCGCAGCTCGCGGCCTTCGGCCTCCACGAGCTCGAAGAAGCTCAGCACGGCGTTCGTAATCCTGTTCACGGAATCCCCCGGCCCTTAATCTTTCCCGCGCTCGAAGAGCTTCGCCGCTATAAGTCCGACGCCGAAGGCTATCGCAAGCGACGCTCCGGGATTTTCCCGCACTTTCTCAACGACGCGGCGCAGTAGCTCGTCTCCGCCGCTGCGGTATTTTTCGAGATACGGCTTCAGCTCTTCGAAGAGCCGTTCCGCGCGCTCCTCTATCGCGGCGTTTACCTGTGTTCCGCCGTTTTCCTCCGCGCCTGCGGCCGCAAGCTTAGCCTCAAGCTCGCGTATCCTGGCTTCAAGCGCTTCTATCTGCTCCGCGTCACGGCGCGGCGCCGATTCTTCGTTCATCGTCGATACCTCCCTGCGCGCGGCGTCATGCGCCGCCTGCCATTATTCTAACATCTGCGGGCGCGCCTTTCGCGCCTGCGGTAAAATAACGGCGGGGAAGATTTTTCATTCGGAGGTGTGTTTTATGAAGGAAGGATATAAGGAGATCACTTTGCTTCAGCAGAGGGAGATAGAGGCGCGCGTGCTGGCGCCGCTCATCCGCGCTTTTTGCCGCGAATTCGGCGAGGAGCGGGCGTTGGGCGTAGTGCGGCGCGCGATACAGGATGTGGCGCGCGAGGCAGGCAGGGCCGCGGCCGCCGCACACGGCGGCGGGCTTGAATCTCTGAAGAAAAACTGCATAGCGAAGTTCAACGAAGGCGGCGCGCTGACTGTGACGCCGCGGCGCGACGACGGTGAGTGCTGCGCCTTCGACGTGACACGCTGCAAATTCGCGGAGCTGTACAGGGAGCTCGGCTGCGCGGACCTCGGCGCGGCGCTCTCGTGCGAGCGCGACGCTGCTTTTCTCGAAGGCTTCGACGAAGGGCTTGAGTTCGAGCGCAGCGAGACGCTGATGGAGGGCGGCGCGCGCTGCGACTTCTGTTACAGGAAGCGGAGCGCGGGGTAAAGCGCGAAAGACATAAAACGCGGGCGGCCCGCAATGAGGCCGCCCGCGTTTATTTTTGCAGTTTCCTAGATTTTTACGTTTCTACTCTCCGTCGCCAGAGGAGATGAAGAGCGTCTGTCCGCCGCGCGAGACGAGGAAGCCGAAGTTCTTCGTCTTTTCGTTCACCATGCGTTCCCAGTCGGCTATGCCGTTTATCTTCTGGCGGTTGATTTCGAGAATCACGTCGCCCGCGCGCAGCCCCGTGCGCTGTCCACGCGAGCCGCGCTCGACCGATACGACCACTACGCCCTCGCTCTCGGTCAGGCCGTGCGCCTCGCTGAACTCTTCGCTGTTCGGCACGACCGTTATGCCCATGCGCTTCGATTCAGCCGGGGTCTGCTGCTGGCCGCCGCCCTGCTTCGGCTTGCCGTTGAAGGACTTGACTTCGCTGACGTCGCCGAGCGTCACATCGAGGCTCATCTTCTTGCCGTCGCGGTAGATTTCAAACTTCACCTTGTCGCCAGCGAGCTTGTTGCGCACCGCATAGACGACGTCCTCGCTCGTCTTGACGTCCTTACCGCCTATCTTGACGATGACGTCTCCGCGCTGGAGGCCGAACTTATCGGCAGGCGAGCCGGGCTGTATGTCGGCTATTATCGAGCCTTCCTTGACCGGTATCTTGTAGGCTTCGACGAGCGGGGCCGTCAGAGGCTGCACCGTCGCGCCGAGCCAGCCGCGGCGCACTTCGCCGTGCTTGATGAGGTCGTC